>CBININ010000046.1:0-11156 GCA_966250755.1 uncultured Gammaproteobacteria bacterium
ATCATTGCCTCGGCGTCGGCTCGATCACCGCGGTGGCGCGCCACTGCCGCCGCACCGGCCAGAAGCTGCGCGTGCTCTGGCTCGACGCGCACGCCGACTTCACCACCCACCAGGTCACGCCCTCGGGCAACGTGCACGGCAGGCCCGTCGCCTGCCTCTGCGGCCTCGGTCCCGAAGCGCTCACTCGGCTCGGCGGTTCGGCTCCGGCACTGGCCGCCGCCGACATCCGCCAGGTCGGCATCCGCTCGGTGGACGCCGGCGAGAAGCGGCTGGTGAAGGAATACGGCCTCGACATCTACGACATGCGCTACATCGACGAGATCGGCATCAAGCGCGCGATGGAAGAGGCCCTGGAAGGCGTGGACGAAGATACCCACGTGCACGTGAGCTTCGACGTCGACTTCCTCGACCCGGCGATCGCGCCGGGCGTGGGCACGACGATCCCCGGCGGGCCGAACTATCGCGAGGCGCAGCTGGTGATGGAGATGATCGCGGACACGGGGCGCATGGGTTCGCTGGACATCATGGAACTCAATCCCGCCTTCGACGAGCACAACAAGACCGCCATCCTCGCCGTCGACCTCGTCGAATCCCTGTTCGGCAAATCGACTCTCATGCGGGATTGACGAAAGTATCGCCGCGAGGTCGCGTTGGCGACGGCGGGCGGGTGCGGGCGAGGGAGGGGTTCGACCTGCTCGCCGCGTCGTACGCTGCTCCTGCGAACTCAGCGGCGACCGGCTGGCCATCCATGGCCAGCCTTCAGTTCGAACCCCTCCCTCGCCCGCATCCGCCCACCGCCGCCAACGCGCGGCGCGACACTTTCGCGGCGGCGAGAGTCGCTTTGCGCTTGTTCCTCTAGAAAATCGAACGGCGCTTTTCTCGATGTGCGCGTCGAACGACGACTTCGCCCAAACAGCGTCGCTGTTGCCTTCGATCAGGCTGCGCAACTCACGTCCAGCGGCGGCTGGCACCGAGGGTGGGGTTCGCACAGAAGGGCGGCCAGGGATGGCCGCCCGGTCGCCGCTGAGTTGGCAGGAGCGGTTCACGCCGCGGCGATCAGGGCGACCCCCCCCCTCGGCTTCGGCCGCCGCAGGCCCGGGACACAACTTCCCTGAATGAAGCCAGCACCGCGCTCGCCCCGGGCCAAGCGCCGTTCAGATTCACGCACGTACGCTGGCCGAGCCGTTCGATGTACCCCCACCCACTCCCTGGAGGTTCCCCATGAAGCGTTTCGTGTTCTCCCTGCTGCTGCTGGCGTTCTCGTCCTCGTTCCTGGCTGCTTGCCATACCGTCGAAGGCGTCGGCAAGGACGTGAAGGAAGTCGGCGAGGAAGTGGAAGAGACCGCGCAGGGCAACTGAGCCCGGGTCCGGGGCCCTCGCGGCCCCATCGCACTGCGCAGGCCGGGTTCGCCCGGCCTGCGTCGTTTCCGGTCACCTGAACGACGCGTTTCGCCGCTGTTCAGTTTGGGGCTAGACTAGGGCGGACCCCCACCGGAGCCCGCCATGCGCCGCACCCGCCTCGCCCTGCTCGTCCTCGCCAGCCTGTTCGCCCTGTCGGCCTGCCACACCGTCGAGGGCGTGGGCAAGGACATCAAGTCCGCCGGCAGCGCCATCGAGGACGCCGGCAACAAGTAGTCAGTACGGATCGGGCACGAATCCCAGCGGGAAGGGATCCGGCTCGCCGACCGGCCGTGCGCGGATGACGCCGCGCGCCGCCAGCGCCTCCCAGGAATCGTAGTAGAGCGCGATGCGCTGGTTCGGCCAGCGGCTGTCGCGTTCGAACTGCGTCTGCGCGACCGGATCGTAGCGGCGCTCGCCGTGGCCGGTGCCGAGCTGCTGGCGTTGCACCGTGGGCGCCGCCGCCTGCGCCTCCGCCTTCGCCAAGCCACCGTTGGACGCCGCATCGGCGGCAGGACGCGCCCGCTCGTAACTGCGCGGCTCGTAGGGTTGCGCCACCGGCGGCGCCGGCGCGTAGTAGGTCGGCGCAACGCGGCGCTCGCGGAAGGCCGCCACCCCGATCACGCCGACGTTGTCCGGCCGCCCGGTGCGCGCGGCGTAGCTGTCCGGCAGGTCGGTGAAGTAGAACTCGGCGATGTCGGCGTAGCTCTTGCGCCAGCCGCGCACCTCGACCTGCTGCCAGGGTTCGAGCACGTAGCCGGCCTGCGAGGCGGCGGCGGTCTGGCCGCTGATGGCGTTGACGCCGTCCACCGACAGCACCGCCAGCACGCGCTCACCGGTGAGGTTGCGCAAGGACACCGAGAAGCGGTGGCCGGGTTCGCCGGCCACGTAGTCGCGGCCGCGGAAGGGCAGCGGTTCGAGCACGGTGCCGCGGTCGGCGTCGACGACGCGAACCTCGAGCAGGCGTTGGTCGCGAGCGCAGGCGGCGAGTGGCAGGGCGAGCAGCAGGGCGGCCAGGGCGGCGCGAACGCCAGGGCGGGACAGGGGCATGGGGGCACTCCAGGGTGTGGGTACTCCGGCTAACGCCCGGGGCCGCCGGGTGGGGTTGCCGGCCGGTAAACTAGTGCGATGAATCGGCAACGCATCCTCACCGGCATCACCACCTCCGGCACGCCCCACCTGGGCAACTACGCCGGCGCCATCCGCCCCGCCATCGCCGCCAGCCACCGGCCCGGCGTGGAGAGTTTCTACTTCCTGGCCGACTACCACGCGCTGGTGAAGACCCAGGACCCGGCGCGCGTGCAGCGTTCCACGCTCGAGATCGCCGCCAGCTGGCTCGCCGCGGGGCTGGATCCCTCGAAGGTGTGGTTCTATCGCCAGTCCGACATCCCGGAAATCCCGGAACTCACCTGGCTGCTGACCTGCGTGGCGAGCAAGGGCCTGCTCAACCGCGCGCACGCCTACAAGGCCGCGGTGGATCGCAACACCGAGGAAGGCAACGACCCGGATGCCGGCATCAACGCCGGCCTGTACATGTACCCGGTGCTGATGGCCGCCGACATCCTGATGTTCGGCGCGCACAAGGTGCCGGTGGGCCGCGACCAGGTCCAGCACATCGAGATGGCGCGCGATTTCGCCCAGCGTTTCAACCACCTCTACGGCGAGCACTTCGTGCTGCCGGAGGCGCAGGTGGACGAGCACGTCGCCACCCTGCCGGGCCTGGACGGCCGCAAGATGAGCAAGAGCTACGACAACACCATCGCGCTCTTTGCCTCGCCTTCCGAGCTCCGCAAGCAGATCCTGTCCATCGTCACCGATTCGCGCGCGCCCGGCGAGCCCAAGGAGACGGCGGGTTCGGCGCTGTTCCAGCTCTACCAGGCCTTCGCCCAGCCCGAGCAGACCGAGGACATGCGCCGCGCCTTCGCCGAGGGCATCGCCTGGGGCGAGGCCAAGCTGGCCCTGTACGGCCTGATCGAAAGCACCGTGGCGCCGATGCGCGAGAAGTACGCCGCGCTGATGGCCCAGCCCGAGGAGATCGAGATCATCCTGCGCGAGGGCGCGACCAAGGCGCGGCGCATCGCCACGCCCTTCCTCGCGACCTTGCGCGAGGCGGTGGGCCTGCGCGACCTGCGCCACGGCGTCGCCCGCGCGTCGGCGCCGAAGGCCGCGCGCAAGCTCGCCAGCTTCAAGCAGTACCGCGAGGCCGACGGGCGCTTCCATTTCAAGCTGGTGGACTCCGAAGGACGGACCCTGATGCAGGGCCTCGGCCACGCCTCCGCACGCGACGTCGGGCAGTTGCTCGCGCGCCTGCGCGAGGACGCGGGAGCCAGCCTGCGCGACGGCGAGTCCGGCGTGCACCTGGGCGAGGAACTCATCGGCGTACTCGCGCCCGACGCCGCGCTCGGGCAGGTGCGCGAGGCGCTCGCCGCGCTGGCCGAGGCGGCCGCCTGATGGCCAACCTGGCGATCGTGCTGTTCGCACCCTGGTTCGCCATCCTGGGCTGGGCCTTCTGGCAGTACCCGAAGTCGCACCGCCGCGGGCCCGGCCGCCTGCGCTTCGACCTGGTGGTGCTCGCGCTCGCGCTGGCCGCCAGCATCGCCGCCATGCGCTGGAGCTACTTCCTGCCCTCGGTCGGCACCGGCCCGCTTTGGCCGCAGGTGATCGCCACCCTGATGGCCTACCACGTCTTCCTGCTGGTGCTTGTGGCAGGATGGTTCCTGCGCGGGCGCCTGTTCCGCGCCCCCTGAGTCCGCGCGAGGCGTTCCATGCAGGTCGCCGCCGATATCGCCACTGCTTTCGTCGCCGCCATCCACCTGTACATCCTGGTGCTGGAGATGTTCCTCTGGGACACGCCGCGCGGCCGCCGCGCCTTCGGCACGACGCCGGAATTCGCCGCCGCCAGCAAGGTGCTGGCCGCCAACCAGGGGCTGTACAACGGCTTCCTGGCCGCCGGCCTGGCCTGGGCGCTCTGGCTGGGCCCGCCGGGCGACGCGGTGCGGCTGTTCTTCCTGGACTGCGTGGCGCTGGCCGGCATCTACGGCGCGGCCACCGCCAGCCGCCGGATCCTGTTCGTGCAGACGGTGCCGGCGGTCATCGCGATCGGGCTGGTGCTGGCAGCGCGCGGCTGAGCGAACCGTGGCGGCCATCCTCGACAATGTCTTCTGGCATGCGCTGACCGGCGAGCAGGCAGGGCTGGCGCAAGGCGAGGGCGGCGCGCGACGCTTCGCCCGGGGCTATTCGCCGATCCTCGCTTTTGCCAGCCAGCAGGCGCCGGATTTCGGGCCGCTGGATGCGGTCTGCGAGGCCGGCGAACGTTTCTTCGTGCAGGGGTGGACGGGAGCCGCCGCGCCGCGTTGGCCGGTCATGCTGGATTCGACCATGTTCCTGATGACCTGGCAGGGTGCATCGCTGCTTGACGACCCCGCGCCGGAGGCGATCGAGCTCGGGCCACAGCATGTCGACGAGGCAGTGGCCCTGGCCAAGCTCACCAATCCGGGCCCCTTCGGCCCGCTGACGTTGCGAATGGGCGAGTACTTCGGCCTGTTCGAGGCCGGCCGGCTGGTGGCGATGGCCGGCGAACGCGCGCACGCGGGGCGCTGGCGCGAGGTCAGCGGCATCTGCACCCACCCCCAGCACCAGGGCCGCGGCCTGGCGCGCCGGTTGGCCTCCAAGCTGGTCGCCCGGCAACTGCGCCGCGGCCAAGTCCCCTTCCTGCACGTCATGAGCGCCAACGCCGGCGCGCGGGCGCTGTACCTGCGGATGGGCTTCGGCGACTACCACCAGACCCCGGTGCGGGTGGTCGAGAAGGCAGCATGACCCCGATCGATCCGCTGGAAGCCGCCCGCGCGCTGGAAGCTTACTGGTCGCCCAAGGTCATCGCCGAACTGGACGACCATTACGTCAAGGTTGCAAAAGTCCTCGGTACGCTCGCCTGGCACAAGCACGATCACGAGGACGAGCTGTTCCATGTCCTGGAAGGCCGGCTGCGGCTGGAATTCGAGGACGGCGCGGTCGAGCTTGGCCCGGGCCAGATGCACGTCGTCCCCAAGGGCGTACTGCACAACCCGGTGGCGACGCACGAATGCCTGCTGATGCTCGTCGAACGCAAGTCGACGCGGCACACGGGCGACGTCGTGACCGAGAAGACGCGCAGCATCGAGGAGCAGTTGGGATGAGTGCAATGATCGCAAGGATGGCGATCCCGGCCGTGCTGATGGCCCTGCTGTGGCTGCTGGCGGCCACCGTGAAGGCGCGCGCGGTCAAGGACGAACTGGGCTTCACCCACGAATTCGTGGCGGCGGTGAAGCAGCGCTGGCCCGGCGCGCGGGTGGACGTGCACGCGCCCCTGCACCTGCAGGTGGAAGTGCAGCGCTCGCGCACGCCCGACCAGGTCTCGCTCAGCGATGCCTACGTGCAGTACCGCTCGGAACCGGGCCGGCTCGCCGACCTCGTGGAGGAGCACCTGCATTCGCTCGACCAGGCCCGCGAGGTCGCGCGCTCGCACACGCCGCCGCCGACCTGACGCGGCGATCGCGCTAGTCGCGGCCCCAGGCATTGCGGCGGATGCCCGCCTTCGCCGGCTGCTGGCCGACCACGCAGAAGCGATGGCCGGTCGGCGCGCGCATCACCCACCAACGCTTGCAGAACCCCTCGCGGGTCGCGCCCAGCGACTGCAGCCGCGCGACTTCGGCGTCGAGGTCGTCGGCCTCGATGTCCAGGTGCACGCGGGGCGCGTGATCGACCCGCTGCAGCAACAGGAAGGGTTCGCCCGGCGCGGTCTCGAGTTCGGCGTAGCGGCCGTCGCCGTCCTGGTCCGGGTTGGCGATGCGCCGCTGCAGGGCGGCGCTCCAGAAGGCGAGGGCGGGCGCCAGCGACCCGGCCTGGCAATCGATGACCAGTGCGATCAGGCTGCTGTGGTGGACTTTCACGCGGGTCGTGCGCCGCGGGCGCGATTCCGCTTCGACCGGGCGCTTGCGCACCACGCAGAAGCGATGCCCGGTCGGCGCCTGCATCACCCACCAGCGGCCGTGCGGCTTGGCCACGCGGGAGGCGCCGACGGCCTCCAGCGCATCGGCCTCGGCGTCGATGTCGTCAGCCTCGATGTCCAGGTGCAGGCGCGACTCGTGCTCGACGCATTGCACCTCGACGTGCAGGCCGCCCGGGCCGCTGCCCAGCACGGCGTAGCGGCCTTCGCCGCCTTCGTCCGGGTCCTGGATCGGCAGGCCGAGGGCGCCGCTCCAGAAGCGCGTCGCCGTGTCGAGCGACGCGTCCTGGCAGTCGATCATGAATCCGACGAGGCGGCGGGACATCCGCGCGTCAGCGCGCCCGCTGCAGGTCGTCGATCAGCGCCCGCAGGAAGCGCGCCGCCTCGCCGCCGGTGGCGGCGCGGTGGTCGAAGGTCAGCGACAGCGGCATGATGCGGTGCGTCTCCATGCCGCCGAGCACCGGCACCACCGCGTGGTGCAGGCGACCCGCGCCGACGATGCACACGCAGGGCGGTACCACCACCGGGGTGGCGTACTTGCCGGCGAACACGCCAAAATTCGACAGCATGATCGTGTAGCCGGTCAGGTCTTCCGGCGGCAGGCTGCGGTGCTTGACGCCGTCGCGCAGGCGGTTGAGCTCGGCGCGCACGCCGGCCGGGTCGAGGCGATCGGCGCTGCGCAGCGCCGGAACGAACAGGCCCTCCGGCGAATCCACGGCAATGCCCACGTCCACCCGCGAGTGGCGGCGCAGCGTGCCTTCCTTCGCGTTGAGCCAGGCGTTGAGCGCGGGTTCGACGGCGGCGGCCTGCGCCAGCGCGCGGATCAGCCGCGCCATGATGTCCTCGCCCGGCGACCAGGCATGCAGGTCGGCGTCGTCCATCAGCGTGGTCGGCACCACCTCGGCGTGGGCGGCGCTCATCGCGCGCACCATGTTGCGACGCACGCCGCGGATCGGCTCGTCGGTGTCCATCGCCGCGGTCGCGCGCGGCATCTCGCTGCGTGCGGCCGGCATCGGCGCGGGCGCGGCGGGACGCGGCATCGGCGGCGCGCTGCGCGCCATCGGTGCAGCCGAGGCGGGCGCGGCGCCGACCCGCGCGCTGCCGGCTTCGGCCGCGCGTTTGACGTCGGCCAGCGTGACCACGCCCTCGGCGCCGGTGGGCGCCACGCGGCCGAGGTCGACACCCAGCTTCTTCGCCAGCGCGCGCACGGCCGGCATGGCCTTGACGCCGCCGATCGCCACTGCCTGCTCGCTGCGGATGGCGTCGGAACTCTGCATCGCGCCGACCACGGTGCCGGCGTCGGCGGACTTCGCCGGCGCGGCGGGCTCGGGCTGGTGGGTCACGGCCTCGGCGCCGGTGGGCGCGACCGGCGCCTCCACCTTGGCGGCGGGCACGTCCATCGGCGGCGGCGCATGCTGCGCGCCATGCGCGTGGCCGGTGTCCTGCGCCTCGGCGCGCTGCGGCAGGCTCAGGTCCAGTTCCATCTCCACCAGCCAGGCGCCGGTGGTGATCACGTCGCCGGGACCGCCGGCCACGCGCAGCACCTTGCCGGAGAAGGGCGAGGGCAGCTCGACCACGGCCTTGGCGGTTTCCATCGACACCAGCGGCTCGTCGAGCCTGATGGTGTCGCCGACCTTGACCATCCACTCGACGATCTCGGCGTCCGGCAGGCCCTCGCCCAGGTCGGGCAGGTAGAAGATCTTGTTGGTGCTCATGCGTCTCTCCGTGACCTCAGCTGGCGGCTAGCGTGCGGTGCACGGCGGCCAGGACCTTTTCCACGCTCGGCAGGTACTTCATCTCGAGGCGGAACAGCGGGATGTGGGTGTCGTAGCCGGTGACGCGCTCGACCGGCGCCTGCAGGTCGTACATCGACTCCTCGGCCAGGCGCGCGGCGATCTCGGCGCCGAAGCCGGCGGTCTTCGCCGCTTCGTGCACGATGACGCAGCGGCCGGTCTTGGCGACCGACTCGCGGATGGTGTCGAAATCCAGCGGCTTGAGCGTGGCGACGTCGATCACCTCGGCGCTCACGCCTTCCTTCGCCAGCGCCTCGGCGGCCTCCAGGGTCTCCTTCACCTGCGCGCCCCAGGTCACCAGGGTGACGTCGGTGCCGTCGCGCAGCACGTAGCACACGTCCAGCGGCAGGGCCTCGCCGTCGTCGGGCACCTCTTCCTTGTACTGGCGGTAGATGCGCTTGGGCTCCATGAAGATCACCGGGTCCGGGTCGCGGATCGCGGCGAGCAGCAGGCCGTAGGCGCGCTGCGGCGAGCTCGGCATCACCACGCGCAGGCCGGGCACGTTGGTGAAGATGGATTCGTTGGCCTCCGAATGGTGCTCGGGCGCGCGGATGCCGCCGCCCCACGGTACGCGCAGGACCATCGGGCAGCTCATGCGGCCGCGGGTGCGGTAGCGGAAGCGCGCGGCGTGGCAGACGATGTGGTCGACCATCGGGTACATGAAGCCGTCGAACTGCGCCTCGGCGACCGGCTTCATGCCTTGCGTTGCCAGGCCCACCGTGAGGCCGGCGATGGTGGTTTCGTCCAGCGGCGTGTCGAGCACGCGCTCGGAGCCGAAGGTCGCCTGCAGGCCGGCGGTGGCGCGGAACACGCCGCCGTTGACGCCGACGTCCTCGCCAAGCACCAGCACGGTCTCGTCGTGCTTGAGCTCGTAGGCCAGCGCCTGGGTGATGGCTTCAATCAGGGTGATCGCGGCCATCAGTGCTTCTCCCACTTCAGCGCGTCGGCGCGCTGGGCGGCGACGTCCGCGGGCAGCTCGGCATAGAGGTAGTCGAACATCGCTTCCACCGGCTGCACCTTGGTTTCGAGGTAGGCGTTCACCTCGATGTCGGCCAGGCGGTTGGATTCCTCCTTCCACTCGTTCTCCATCTGCTCGTTCCACTGGCCGAGCCCGGTCAGGTACTTGCGCAGCCGGATGAAGGGCTCGCGGGCCCAGCCTTCCTTCACCTCCTCCTCGCCGCGGTAGCGGCGGGCATCGTCGGCGGTGGTGTGGTCGGACAGGCGGTAGGTGACGAACTCGAGGCAGCTGCCGCCGTGGCCGTTGCGGGCACGCTTGAGCGCATGGTCCATGGCCGCGCGCACGGCGATGATGTCGTTGCCGTCCACCTGCAGGCATTCCAGGCCGCCGGCCAGGCCCTTCTGCGCCAGGGTCTTGGCGCCGGTCTGGGCCTTGCGCGGCACGCTGATGGCCCACTGGTTGTTGATGATGCACTGGATGAACGGCAGCGTGTACGCGCCGGCCGAGTTGATCGCGGCATAGGTGTCGGTCTTGGACGAACCGCCGTCGCCGACGCAGGCCACCGCGACGCGGGGTTCGCCGCGCAGCTTGAAGGCCAGCGCCGCGCCGGCCGCGTGCAGGTTCTGGGTGCCGATCGGCACGCACCAGGAATAGTCGTGGGCGGGGCCGGAGAAGTCGTTGCCGCGCTCGTCGCCGCCCCAGTACATCAGCACCTCGCGCGGCTTCACGCCGCGCATGAACTGGGCGCCGTACTCGCGGTAGCTCGGCGCGAACACGTCGTCGTACTGCATGGCGCTGCCGATGCCGATATGGGTGGCCTCGTGGCCCAGGCAGCTGGCGTAGGTGCCGAGCTTGCCGGTGCGCTGCAGCGCGACCGCCTTGGCGTCGAAGGCGCGCACCTTGAGCATTTCCTTGAACAGGGCCAGCAGGGTCTTGCCGTCGGTCGCGAAGTCCGGCAGGTCCTCGCGCACCAGCGTGCCGTCGGGCCCGAGGTACTGCAGATAATCGATGTCGAAAGTCGCAACGGTCGGCATGCGCCCTCCCAGGCTGGCCAGCAAAAAAAAGCGCGGCCGGAGCCGCGCTTCTTCGTCGCGAGTTCCGGGCCGGCCGGCTATTGTAGCGCGGTCGCCCCGACCACCCGAACCGCCGCCGCCGAGGTGTTGTTGGCCGGCGTCGGGTCGGTGGTGGCCGACTGGAAGCTCGCACCCACGCTCAGCGCCGTGTTCGGCTGGGCGTAATAGGGGTTGACCGTCACCAGGTAGCCGTCCACGCGGCCCGGGGCGTACCACTCGGGCATCGTGCATTCCCAGGTGCTGCGGGTCGGCGTATCGCTGGCGTTCACGCAGCCCGGGCTGCCGGAGATCGACACCACCGCCGACTTCGGCGCGTTCACCGCGATCACCAGCACCGCGTCGCGGGCGTCGTGCGGGCCGGCGTTGGCGACGCCGATGCCGAACGACGCGGTCTTCTTCGTGCTCAGCGGACCCTTCGGCGCCAGCACGATCGCCGCCAGGTCGGCCGAAGCGGTGACCTGGGTCGAGGCGCTGCCCTGGTTGTTGGCCGGGTCCGGGTCGGTCATCGGCGAGGCGACCACCGCCGCGAGCTGCAGCGTACGGCCGCCGAAGGTCCGGTCGGTCGGCACCTGCACCACGAAGCTGTCCACGTCGCCCGCGGCCATCGCCGACTTGCCGCAATGCACCGTGGTGCTGGCCGCGGCGAGCACCGGCGCATCGCAGGACCAGCCCGCGGCCGGGGTGACCGACAGGCCCGCCACCGCCGCATCCAGCGACAGGTCGAGCGCGACCGGCGCCGCGGCATCGCCGCCGCCGTTCGACACGCCGACACCGAAGCGCACGGTCGACCCGATCACCACGGAGGCATCCTGCGCCGCCACGCTGGCGGCGAGGTCGGCGGTGGCGAAGCTCGACTCGTCCAGGAACAGCACCACCGGGTCGTGGTCGGACACGCGCACCGGCACGCTGAAGTCGCCGTAGTTGTCCTCGCCGAAGTCGGCGTTGATGCG
>CBININ010000047.1:0-11149 GCA_966250755.1 uncultured Gammaproteobacteria bacterium
GGCTCGTAGCGGCGCTGCGCCGCGGTCGGGCCCCAGATCTCCTCCATGTAGCGGAACTCGCCCGATTCGTGGGCGAGCTGCGCCAGGAAGGCGGCCGCGCGCGGCAGGTTGTCGATCTTGTGCTTGTCCATCGCGGCGGCGAGGAAAGGCAGGAAGGCCTTGCGCCGCGCGCTCGCGGCATGCGGCATGATCTGGCTCAGGTGCAGGTCGGTCAGCACGGCGGTTCTCCCGGTGCGGATGGTTGGACGTCGACGGTGGTGCCCCTGACCGAACCCAACGCCGCCCCAAGGACGCAGCGGCCACGTCTCATCCATGCATCGCGGCCGGAGCGGCCGGCGGCCCTTCGGGTCAGCCTGCGTCCGGTCGCGCCGCGGCCAGCGACAACAGCGATTCCGCCGCCACCGGCTTGACCAGGTGGTGGTCGAAGCCCGAATGCAGGGATTCCTCGCGGTCCTCGGGCTGGCCGTAGCCGGTCAGCGCGACCAGCAAGGGCCGGCGCGGCGCGGTGGCGAGGATTCGCCGCGCCAGCTCGTGCCCGGTCATGTCGGGCAAGCCGATGTCCAGCACGCAGACGTCGAACGCGGGTGGGTCGCGCAGCACGCGCAGTGCCTCTTCCGCATCGAAGGCCACCTCGGCTTCATAGCCTTCCGTGCGCAGCAACTGCGCGAGCGAGCGCGCCGCGTCGGCGTTGTCGTCCACCACCAGGAAGCGGGTGCCCGCGGCGGGGCGGGCGCGGTCCGGCGCCGCCGTGGGCGGATCGGCCAACGGCGCGTCGGATTCCACCCGGGGCAGGTGCAGCTCGAAACGGCTTCCGTGACCCGGGCCCTCGCTGTGCGCCTCGATCCGGCCGTCGTGCAGGCGCACGATGCTGCACACCAGCGCCAGCCCGATGCCGAGGCCGCCCTGGGTACGGTCGGGCGTGCGACGCCCCTGGGTGAACAGCTCGAACACGTGCGGCAGCAGCGCCGGCTCGATGCCGCAACCGGTGTCGCTCACCGACACCCGCACCTGGCCGTCCTCGGCCCAGGCCCGCAACGTGATCCGTCCGCCCGGCGGCGTGTACTTGTTGGCATTGGTGAGCAGGTTGGTGAGCACCTGCACCAGGCGCGCCGCATCGCCTTCCACGCACAGGGGCTCGTCCGCGACGTCCTGCTCCAGGTGCTGCGAGCGTCGCGCCAGCGCCGCGTGCACCTGTTCGACGGCCGCGGCGATGGTGTCGCGCAAGTCGAGCTTCGCGCGGTCCACCCGGATCAGGCCGCGCGTCACCCGGGAGACGTCCAGCAGGTCGTCCACCAGGTCGGTCATGTGCGCGATCTGGCGGCTGATGATCTCGCTGGCCTGGCAGACCACCTGCGGGTCGCGCGCCGACAACCGCAGCAGTTGCGCGGCCGTGCTGATCGGCGCCAGCGGGTTGCGCAGCTCGTGCGCCAGCATCGCCAGGAACTCGTCCTTGCGACGGTCCGCGAGTTGCAGCTGCCCGAACAGGCGGGCGTTGTCCACCGCCACCGCCGCGCGCCGGGCCAGGTCGCGCGCGACCTCCACGTCCTGCGGTCCGTAGGTGCGCCCGCTCTCCGCGAAGACCAGCGTGAGCACGCCGAGGGTGGCCCCGTGCGCGACCAGCGGCAACATGATGTAGGAGCGCGGCTGCAGCGAGCGCATCAGCCGCAGGTGCTCCGCGTCCACGGCGGCGGCCTGGAATTGCTCGTCGGTGATCTGCGCGGCCCACTGGATCGCGCCGCTTTCGATCACCTGCCATTGGCCGGGCGTGCCACGCATCGGCGGATAGCGGCGATAGAGTTCCTCGGCCTCGGCTACCCGCGCGGGATCCGGGTGCACCACGGCCAAGCGGCGCAACTCGCCGTTCTCATCGAGCAGGTCCAGCGAATACCAGTCGGCCATCTCGGGGACCACCACCCCGGCCAGCGTGGACAGCGTCGCCTCCACGTCGAGCGAGGCATTGAGGACTTCGCCCGCGTCCGCGAGCAGGCGGGTGACGCGCTCGGCGCGCATCTGGCCGGTGATGTCGACGGTGGTGCCCAGGACCTGCACCGGGCGCCCGTCCGCGCCCAGTTCGACCCGGCCGCGGGACTGCACCCAGCGCCAGTCGTCGCCGGGCCGGCGCAGGCGGTACGCCACCTCGTAATCGCCGCCGTGTTCGACCACCTCGCGGGTCGCGTCTTCCACGCGCGCGAGGTCGTCGGGATGGAAGACCTTCTGGAAGTCCGCCAGTACGCCGATGTCCACGCCGAAGAACTCGCGCGCGCCGTCGGAGCAGATCACCGTGCCCGTCGCCAGGTCCCATTTCCACACCACCACCTGGCCGACCTCGAGGGCGCGCTGCAGGCTGCCCTCGTCGAGAACGGGTGGGATGAGGGCCGCGGGGGTTGAGCCTGGGTTCACGGGGGCGCGCCGGGCGGGAGTTCGAGTCTAGGAGCCGCCGCCGGAACGCCAGCCAACCCGGTTTCGTCGGAGCGGGGGCGGTTTCGTCGCAATCCGGTGGCACCCGGCGCGCCTGGCGGCGACCGTGGGCGCCGTCCCCACCGCCGGCCCCGCCCATGAGACTGCGCACCCTGCTTCCGATCCTCGTGTTGATCCTGGTCTCGGCCGCGGGCGTCACCGCCTGCGAGAAGGTCTCGACCACCACCGTCGCCCGCTCCGTCGAGGACGGCGTGCGCAACGACAAGAGTTGGGTGCGGACCTGGGTGGACCGCGCCCGCTTCGAGTGCGTGGCCAGCACCTCGGGCGCCTGCTGGGTGGTGGTGTTCGCCACCGAATGCCCGGGCGGGGCCTGCCGCGTGCGGGTCCTGCGTGATTTCCGCCTGTCCGCCGGCCAGGCCAGCGACGTGCTGCACCTGCCGCCCGGCTTCCGCTATTGCCTCTCCCACCACGCCCGACCGGTCGCCCCGGCCTGCGCAAACGTTTAAGGTGCCCGCCATGATCCGCAGCTTCCTGTTCCTCTCCCGCCTGCTCATCGCCTGGGGCGCGCTCTACCTGTTCCCGCTGGCGGTCATCAGCGGCATCGCCAACCGCGAGCCGGCGCCGCTCTTCTTCGTGTCCCTGATCATCCTCGAGCTGGTGGTCACGGTCGCGGTCATCTCGCACATCCGCCGGGTGCGCCTCATTGCCGGGCAGGTCAACGGCAGCACGCTGTCGAACCGCCAGCGCCGCCAGATCGAGATCCCCTTCGAGGCCGGCGAGGCCTTCGACCTGCTGGCCGCGGCGATCCGCGAGTTGCCGGGCGTCGAACAGGTGCAGGTCGCGCGCGACAGCCTGCAGGTGCGCGCGAAACTCGAGCGCATCGATCCCTACGGCGGCCAGCCGCGCTTCAGCCCCGACCGCTGGCTGCGGGTCGTGCGCAACCAGATCCTCGCGACGGTGACGCCGAACGCCGACACCGGCACCGTGCTGCTGATCTGCGAACCGGAGGCCGGCGCCTGGAGCGATCTGTTCCGGGTGGACGACGGCACCAACCTGGAGAATGCCGAGGCGATCGCCCGCGCCATCACCCGCCGCGTCGCCGAGCGCCGCCGCGGCGAGCAGGCGGCCAACACGCAAACGGTGATCGAGAAGGAGCTGACTTCGGCGAAGCTGAGCCTGCTGCATGCGCAGGTCGAGCCGCACTTCCTCTACAACACGCTGGCCAGCGCGCAGTACCTCACGCGTAGCGATGCCGCCCTGGCCGACGAGATGCTTGGCCACCTGATCACCTACCTGCGGCATTCGCTGCCGCGCACCGACACCGCCGCCAGTTCGCTCGGCGAGGAAGTGGAGCGCGCGCGCGCCTACCTGGAGATCCTCAAGATCCGCATGGGGCCGCGGCTGGGCCTGCAGATCGAGGTGCCACGCCACCTGCTGGCGCTGCCCTTCCCGGCGATGATGCTGCAGACCCTGGTGGAGAACGCGATCAAGCACGGGCTGGAGCCGCGCACCGACGGCGGCACCGTGTGGATCCTGGCGCGCGAGCAGGAGGGCAAGGTGGCGGTGACCGTCGCCGACGACGGCCAGGGCCTCGGGGGAAGCAGCCAAGGAGGCACCGGCATCGGCCTGCGCAACGTCCGCGAGCGCCTGCGCCTGGCCTACGGGCCGGAGGCGAGCCTGTCGGTGGTCGCCAACTTCCCCACCGGCGTGGCCGCCACCATCACCGTGCCTGCCGAGGCCGCGCCGGAGGACGCATGAGCACCTGCATCGTCGCCGAGGACGAAACCCTGCTGCGCGAAGCGCTGGTCCGCGAACTGCGCACTGCGTGGCCCGAACTCGAAATCGTGGCCGAATGCGCCGACGGCGGCAGCGCGCTCGAGGCCATCGCCGAGCACCAGCCCGACGTGGCCTTCCTGGACATCCGCATGCCCGGCCTGACCGGGCTCGAGGTGGCCTCCGCCGCGCTGGAGGCCAGTGCGCGCACGCAGGTGGTGTTCGTGACCGCTTACGACCAGTACGCGGTGGACGCCTTCGAGGCTGGCGCGGTGGATTACCTGCTCAAGCCCATCGCGGCCGACCGGCTGGCGCGCACCGCGGAGCGCGTGCGCGCGCGGCTGGCACGCGGCGAGTCCGCGCCGCCCGCGCTGGCAGGCCTGCTGCAGCAACTCACCGCTGCACTGCCGCGGCCGAAGCCGTCCGCCGAACCGCTGGCCTGGCTCACTGCCAGCACCGGCAATACGACGCGGCTGATCCGGGTGGAAGACGTGCTGTATTTCCGCGCCGACCACAAGTACACGGTGGTGATGACGGCGGTCGGCGAGGCGGTGCTGCGCAAGCCGCTCAAGGACCTGCTCGAGGTGCTCGACCCGATGCACTTCAAGCAGGTGCACCGATCGACCATCGTCAACCTGCAGGCGATCGAGGCGATCACCCGCGACGACGCCGGTCGCGGCGTGATCTCGCTGAAGTCGCGGCCGGAAACGCTGGTGGTCAGCCAGCCGTTCATGGCGCTGTTCCGGGCGATGTAGCCCGGACGCGGGTCAGCGCACCGCGGCCCGGAAGCTGCCCGGGTAGGACCACTGCCGGCGCATCAGGTCGCCGAGGTAATGCTCGACGAACACCTGGGTGGGCTGGTTGATCGGCAGGTTGAACCGGCCCTCGAGCCAGCGCCGGCCCTTCTCCGCGCGACAGTAGAAGCTCAGCGGGTCCGCCGCGATGACGGCGGCGCAGCGGGCGTAGTAATCGGCCCGGCGATCGACACTGGTGCTGGCGTACGTCATGACTCCCTCCGCTTCAGGTCGGTGGTGGCCTGGTGGAGTCACCTTAAGAACGCGTTATTGAGATCAACCTGAACGCGGATGCGTACGGCCGGTTCCGTTCAACCGCATGACAGCGTCCTGAACGCCAGCCAAAAAGATCGGGCCCCTGGCGGGGCCCGATGGCGTTGCTTCGTTGGTTGGGGATCAACGGTAGTAGTGGAAGCGGCCCCAGCGGTCGTAGTAGCCGCGGCTGCTGCGGGAGCTGCGGTAGTACGGGTCGCTGCCGATGCGGATGGTCACGCCGCTGCGGGAACCGCCGTAGTAGTTGTCGTAATAGCCGCCGTTGTAGCCGCCGTTGTAATAGCCGTCGTAGTAGCGGTCGCGGTAGGCGGCGCGGCCGTAGCGGTCGTAGCGGTCGTAGCGGTCATAGCGGTCGTACGCGTAGCGATCGCGGCGGTCGTATCGATCGTAGCGGCCGTAGCGTCCGTCACAGTCGTTGGCACTGGCGCCGATGGCGCCGCCGATCAGCGCACCGGCCGCCGTCGCGGCCGCGCGGTCACGGCCGTGGCCGAACTGGTTGCCGATCGCGCCGCCGATCACCGCGCCCACGAGGGGGGCGGCGTCGTTGCCACGGCGGCAGTCGTAGCGGTTGTCGTAGCCGCTGTAGTAGCGGCCGTTGTCGTAGTAGCGGTCGCTGGCGCTGGCGACGCTGGCGGCAGTCGCCAGGCCGAGCGCCAACACGGTGCCGAGGATTCGCTTCATCTCGTCATTCTCCAAAGCGCCTCCAGTGGCGCAGGACCAGTGTGCGGTTTCGCACACAGCGGGACAATGCCAAACCCGTCGCGGAACCGCCGCCGCAATGGCTCCCGTTCAGCCTGGCAACTCCTTGGCTGAATGCGGGTCGATCGAATACGGGTACATCGTCGCCAGGTGGCCCGACTGGGCACGCACGCGCCCGCACCAGGCATTGAAATTCGGGAACTTCGCCAGCGGCACGCCGGCGTCGGGCGCGAGGTGCGCATAGGCATACACCGAGACGTCGGCGATGGTGTAGACGTCGCCGGCGACGAATTCGCGCCGCGCCAGTTCGCCGTCGAGGATGCGCAGGGCCTTCAGGCTGGCCGACTGCTTGCCAGCCACCAGCTCCGGCGGCCGGCGCGACGCCTTGCCCGTCATCACCCAGTGCCGAAGCGTGCCGATGCTCGACTGCACGTAGTCGGCCTCGAAGCTCAGCCATTGCGCGACCTTGGCGCGCGCAAACGGTTCATCGGGCAGGTAGGCGCTGCCCTCGGCGAGATAGGCGAGGATCGCGTTGGATTCGGCCAGCACGCGGCCATCGTCGAGGCGGATGGCGGGCACCGCGCCGGTCGGGTTGATGGCCAGGTAATCCGGCATCTGCCCGGCGCCCTCGAAAATGCCGATGAACTCGGTGCGGTAGGGCAGGCCCAGGTGGGCCAGCAGCTGGCGGACCTTCCAGGCGTTCTGCGAGGGGAGGTAGTCGAACAGGGTGAGCATGCGTCGGCTCCGGCGGAAAGCGCACAGCTTCGGCCGGCCGCGGAGCCCCTGCCATCCGCATCTTGCGAAGCGGCGTTCAGCCGCCAGCGCGAAGGCGGCCGCGGGCCGGACGTAGACTCGGCCAAATTCCCTGGAGCTGCGCGCATGGACGCTCGTCACCTTCTGCAGGCCGCCGTCTGGCTGTTCGCCATCGCCGCCGCGGGCGGCGGCATCATGGCCGGCATCCGCTTCGCTGGGCAACGCAATCCACCCGCCTGGCTGTCGATGCTGCACGGCCTGCTGGCCGCCGCCGGACTGACCCTGACGCTCTACGCCGCCTTCGTCGGCGAGGCGCCAGGCCTGGCGCGCATCGGCGCCGGCCTGCTGCTGGTGGCCGCCGCGGGCGGCGCCTTCCTCAACCTCGCCTTCCAGTGGAGGCAGCGCCTGCTGCCATCGTCCATTGTCGTCGTGCATGCGTTGCTGGCCGTGGCCGGCTTCGCCTGCGTGGCGATCGCCGCTTACCGCGGCTGATCAGCGCGCCTTCCAGGGCTGCAGGACGAGCACCACGCCGGCGACCACCAGGGCCGCGCCCAGCAGCCGCGACGCGTCCACCGCGCGCGCCGCCTGCAGCACGCCGAAGCGATCGAGCAGCAGCGCGGCGGCCATCTGGCCCAGCACCACCAGCGCCACCAGCGACGCGGCGCCGATGCGCGGCACGGCGAGGGTGGCGACCACCACGAACGCCGCCCCCAGCAGGCCGCCCGCCCAGATCCACGGCGGCAGGCGCAGGAGCGCATCGGCGGCGGGCACCGCGGGCCGCGAGACCAGCAACACCACGGCCAAGGCCAGCGTGCCGACCAGGAACGAACAGGCCGACGCGAACAGTCCGCCCGCGGTGGCCTGCCCCAGCCGGGCGTTGATCAGGGCCTGCAAGGGCAGCAGCGCGCCGGCGAACAGGGCGAGGAGGGCGTAGGTCCAATTCATGGCGTGCCGGCGGAAGGAATCTGGACCGGATTCAAGCACAGATCGCGCGGCCCGGTGTCAACCCTTCGCGGGTGCGCGCGTTGTAGGGAGCAAGTCCCTTCCACGCCCGGAGTTTCCGATGAAGATTCCCGCCCTGTTCGCTACCGCAGGCCTGCTGGCCGCCTCCGTCGCCGTGGCCCAGACCGCCGCGCCTCGCCAGGGCGAGCGGAGCGAGCGCGCCGCCGAACGTTTCGCCGCCAGCGACGGCAACCGCGACGGCCGGCTCAGCCTCGCCGAGTTCGAGCGCGCGCGCAGCGAACGCATCGCCGAGCAGTTCGCGCGCCTGGACGCCAACAAGGACGGTAGCCTGACCCAGGACGAAATGCGCCAGTCGATTCGCCAGCATCGCGAGATCCGCAAGGCGCACCGCCACGAGCGCATGGCGATGCGCGAGCGCCTCAGGGCCCTCGACGCCAACGGCGACCGGGCCTTGACCCGCGCCGAGATCGGCGACAAGGCGCCGAAGCTGGCCGAGCACTTCGTCGACTTCGACCTCGATCGCGACGGCCGGCTGACCCGCGACGAGATCCGCGCGGGCCATCAGGCTTTGCGGCAGGCGCGCTGAGACAGCGCCGTCGGTCAGCTGCTGACGCGCTGGCGGGTCTTGGCGTCCAGGCAGGCTTGCAGGGCGGTGGCGTGGTCGGGACCGCCCTTCAGGGTGCGCGTCGCCTCTTCGCAGCTGGCGCGCACCCGGTCGGTGGCGTCGGCACGCGTCGTCGTCCAGCCCAGGCGCTGGCCGATGGCGCAGCCGGCCAACGAGGTGGCCATCAGGCCCGTGGCAAGGAACCGGATCCTGGCATTCATCGCTCGACCTCCGTGTCGGTGATCGCCCTAACCTAGCACCGCGACCGCGCGGCGGCCGGTCGCGCCCACCGGCCCTTCAGCTGCCGCTCGGGTGGCGCTGCGATTCGACGATCGGGATGCCCAGCTCCCGCCCCCGCGGCAGCAGGCCCATGCCCAGACGCAGGCTCAAGCCGATGCGGTTGGCATGCTCGAGCAGGCGCTGTGCGCCCTCGGCTTCGATGACTTGCGGGACGGTGTCGCCCCACAGCGCCAGCCAGCGTAGGAAGTGCGCCTCCTGGATGCCGGTCAGCGCGCGGTGCACGCCCATCGGATTGCCGCGGTAGCGTTGCGCCCGCAGCGCCACCGAACACCAGAAGTCGGTGAGGGTGCGCAGGTGCGCGGGCCAGTCGTGGACGGCGGCGTTGAAGACGGGGCCGAGCAGTTCGTCCTGGCGAACGCGGGCGTAGAAACAGTCGACCAGCCGGGCGATGCCGGCTTCGTCGAGGGGCTGGGGCGCAAGGGACATGCGCGCATTCTAGGCGGCGCGGACGGCATCGCCTTGATCGCGGTCAGGCGGAGCTCATATCCGGCTGGGTGCCGCCTCCGACCGGCGACCGCGCAGGTAACCCTGCACCGCCAGCACGTGGTGGCCGACCCGCGCCACCGCGTCCTCCAGCTCGCGGCGGCTGGCGTCGAGCACCAGCAGCCAGTATTCGGCCTCCGCCGGGTCGTCGAGGTCGACGAACCGGTAGTCGGCCGGCGCCCGCAAGGTCCAGTGTCCGCCCATCGTCGGCCTCCGCATCCACCGGTGGGATGCGCAGGCGCGGCGAAAGGTTGCAGGCGGCTTACTTCTTCGCGACCCCGCTGGCCTCGAAGGCCTCGCGGATCGCCAGGCAGCGGGCATCGCCCTCATGGTCGCCGATCAGCGAGCGGCGGGTGCCGGCGCGCAGGGTCGTCATCGTATCCATCGCCTGTTGCAGGCGGGCGACGCTGGCGGCGGTGCAGGCGCTCGGGATCATGGTGCCGGCGTAGGTGCGCATGAACACGGGATCGGCCTTGGCGTCGATGGCGGCCAGGGTTTGCAGCCGTTGCTCGGCCGTGGCTTCCGCCAGTTGGCGCTGGCCGCCCGGGTAGAGGTTGGCCATGATCACGCGCAGGCGCGAGTAGGGCTCGCTGCCGTCGAGCGCCTGCACCGTCTGCAGGTACTTCGCCTTGGCCGCGGCGTCGGGTCGGCCGACGCGCGCGGCGAGCGCGCTGAGCTGGCCGCTTTCGCTCTTGTCGCGGGCCAGCTCGGCGTCGATCAGGGCGGCGCTGCCCGGGCGATCGGTGCGATTGAGCAGGCGGATGATGTCCCAGCGCATTTCCTGGTCCACCTCCACGCCGGCGACCTCGACCTTGCCCGCCAACACGCCCTCCAGGCGCTCCAGCGCGGCCGGCGTGCTGGCGTTGGTGACGTAGGTGTCGAACCAGTCGAGGGCGCGGTCGCGCTGGCCTCGGCTGGCCTGCAGGCCGTCCCACAGCATGGCCTCGACCTGCGCGGCGATGCGCTTCTCGTAGGCGCTGCCGGGCGCGAAGGCGCGCACGTAGCCACGACCGACGGAGACATTGCCCAGCGCCTGGCGCAGCAACGCCGGGTCCTGCTCCTTCGGCGCATTGGCCAGCACCGCCTGGATGAAGTCATCGAGCGAGAGCCGGCGGTCGCTGAGGCCGTCGCTCAGGCTCTGCCACAGCATCGAGCGCAGCATCGGATCCTCGACGCCGGCCAGTTGGGTGCGCGCGGTGGCGAAGCTCGTCGCATCGAGCACCACCTTGGCGAAGCCCCAGTCCTCGTAGTTCGGGTAGACAAGGTCCGGGCAGGCCTTGCCCACCAGTGCCGGCACCTCGGTGCGGGCGCCGCTGTAGGTCACCGACTGCTTGTCCTCGAGCCTGAGCCCGGCGCCCTCGCGGGAGAACAGCGCCACCTGCACCAGCTGCGTGCGCAGGGTGTCGTAGGCCGGGATGGTCAGGCCCTGCACCAGCGCGAAACGGGTGACCTTGCCGTCCTTGCAGGTGTAGTCGGCGCCGAGGGTGTTCAAACCGGGCTCGTACAGCCACTCCTTCGAGAAGCCGGACAGGTCCTGCCCCGAGGCCTTGGCCAGCGAACCCATGAAGTCGTCGAGCGTGGCGTTCTGGTAGCCGTATTTGACCAGGTAGTCGTGCACGCCGCGCTGGAAGGCCTCGTCGCCGATCCGCTTGCGAAGCTGGTGCAGTACCGACGCGCCCTTGGTGTAGGTGATCGCGTCGATGTTGTCGAAGGCGTTCTGGGTGGTGGCCACCGGCACTTCGATCGGGTGGGTGGTGATGCTGTCGTCGGTGCGGTACGCGCCCTGCTTGCCGCGGTAGAAGCTCAGCCACGGGTTCTGGAACTCATCCGATCTGGCGACGCCCAGCTGCCCCATGTAGGAGGCGAAGCTCTCGTTGAGCCACAGCCCGTTCCACCACTTCATCGTCACCAGGTCGCCGAACCACTGGTGCGCCATCTCGTGCAGGATGGTCGAGTTCAGGCCCTGGCGCCGCTCGAGCGTCATCGGGCTGGGCGAGATGAAACGGCCCTCGGTGAAGGTGATCGCGGCCGCGTTCTCCATCGCGCCGTAGATGAACTGCGGCACCAGGATCTGGTCGTACTTCTTGAA
>CBININ010000048.1:0-11094 GCA_966250755.1 uncultured Gammaproteobacteria bacterium
GCGCGCACGCGGGCCTCGAGTTCCTGGATGGCGAAGGGCTTGACCAGGTAGTCGTCGGCGCCGGCATCCAGGCCGGTGACCTTGTCGGCCAGGGTGTCGCGCGCGGTCAGCATCAGCACCGGCGTGGACTTCTTGGCCTCGGCGCGCAGTCGGCGGCAGACCTCGATGCCGTCGAGCCGCGGCAGCATCAGGTCCAGCACGACCACGTCGTAGCTGTTCTCGCTGGCCAGGCGCAGGCCGTCGACGCCGTCGCCGGCGTAATCCACGCCGAAACCGCGCGATTCCAGGTACTCGCCCACCATTTCCGACAGGCTGCGGTTGTCCTCGACCAGCAGGACCAGCCCGGAGGGATCGTCACGTCGCATCAGGGGTCTCCCGTGTCTTCAGCTTTGTGAAGTAGACCCCGGGAGGGGTGATTCCGGTGTGAAATGGCGGCTTTCCGACCGGACCCCGCCATGGCCGCCTCGCTCAATGCCTTCCTCTTGCCGATCCTGCTCCTGGTCGGCTCCAACCTGTTCATGACCGCGGCCTGGTACGGCCACCTCAAGTTCACCGACAAGCCCCTGTGGGGCGTGGTGCTGGCCAGCTGGGGCATCGCCTTCTTCGAGTACTGCCTGCAGGTGCCGGCCAACCGGCTCGGCCACCAGGTGTACAGCGCGCCGCAACTCAAGGGCATGCAGGAGGTGATCACCCTGCTGGTGTTCGCGGGGTTCTCCACCTGGTACCTGGGCGAGCCGCTGAAGTGGAACCATGTCGCCGGCTTCGCGCTGATCGTCGTCGCCGCCTGGCTGATCTTCCTGGAGTAGGGTCAGAACGGAATCTTGCCCGTCAGCATGTCCTTGAACATGACCCAGTCGCCGGCGAAGGAATAGAAGGGATGGCGGAAGGTCGCCGGCTTGTTGTGCTCGAAGCCGAAGTGGCCGATCCAGGCGAAGCCGTAGCCGCACAGCAGCGCCGCCAGCAGCCACCACGGGTTGCCGCTGCGCACCAGCATCACCACGCAGCCGATCACCAGCGAGCTGCCCACGAAGTGCAGGCGCCGGCAGGTCGGGTGCGCGTGCTCCGACAGGTAGTAGGGATAGAACTCGCGGAAGCTGGTGAAGGCGGCCATGCGCCGATTCTGCGCCCGCCCCGGCGGGGCATCAACGCCCCACGGGGCGACGGCCCTGTCCCCCGGCGCCCCGGCGGCCCGTTTGTGCAGTCAGCGCCCGTCCCTGCCCTGCCATGACCCTCGTCGAACGCGAACAGCAGCTTGGCCCGCTCCAGCAGATGCTGGCCGGGGTCGCCGCCGGCGGCGGCCGCGTGGTGCTGCTGGGGGGCGAGGCCGGCATCGGCAAGACCAGCCTGCTCGAGGCGCTGGCCGCCGTTCGCGGGAAGGCCAGCCTGTGGTGGGGCGCCTGCGACGCGCTGCAGACGCCCCACCCGCTCGCGCCCCTGCAGGACATCGCCCGCGTGGCGCCGGTGTCCTTCGGCCACAGGCTGGCCTCGGAACTCGACCGGCCCGCGCTGTTCGAGGCGGTGCTGGCCGAGCTTCAGCAATCGCGACAGCCGGTGATGTTCGTGGTGGAGGACGCGCACTGGGCCGATGATGCCACCCTGGACCTGCTCAAGTTCGTCGGTCGGCGCATCCAGTCGGCGCCTTGCCTGCTGCTCGTTTCCTATCGCGACGACGAGGTGGACGCGCGCCACCCCTTGCGCCGCCTGATGGGCGAACTGCCCGCGCGCACCACGCTGCGGCTCGAGTTGCCGCGGCTGTCGCCGGCGGCGGTCGAACAGCTGGCGCGCGGGGCGCTGCGCGATCCGGCCGGCATCCACGCGATCACCCAGGGCAACCCCTTCTTCGTCTCCGAATTGCTGCGCCAGGACGTGCGCGGCGTGCCGCGCGGCGTGCAGGACCTGGTCCTGTCGCGCTCGAGTCGCCTCGGCACGGAAGCCCAGGACCTGGTCGGACTGGTGTCGCTGGTGCCGGCGCGCGCGGAGCGCTGGCTGGTGCAGGCGGTCGCAGCGCCCAGCCCGCAGGCGCTCGAGGAGGCCCTCAATTCCGGCCTGCTGGTGGCCACCGCGACCCACCTGTCGTTCCGCCACGAACTGGCGCGGGCCGCGATCGAATCCTCGCTGTCGCCGGCAGTCTCGCAGGCCTGGCATGCCGCGATGCTGGCGGCGCTGGAGGCCGAGGCCGCGCCGTCGGCGACGCACGCGCGCCGCGTCCATCACGCCGTGCACGCGGGCGACGCCGCGGCGGTCCTGCGGCTGGCGCCGGAAGCGGCGCGGCAGGCCCGCGCCCGCGGCGCCCACAAGGAGGCGGCCGCCCAGCTGCGCACGGCCCTGGACTTCGCCGACCGCGAGCCGGCCGCGGTGCGCGCCGGCCTGGAGGACGAGCTGTCCTACGAGTACTACCTGACCGACCGCATCGCCGAGGCCGTGGCCGCGCGCGAGCGCGCGCTCGCCCTCTGGCAGGCGGTCGGCGACCGCGTGCGCGAGGGCGACACCCTGCGTTGGCTGTCGCGCCTGAACTGGTACAACGGCCGGTCGGCGCAAGCCGACACGTATGCGCGGCAGGCCATCGCGCTGCTCGAGGCGCTGCCGGCGGGGCGCGAACTGGCCATGGCCTACAGCAACCAGTCCCAGCTGCACATGCTGGCCGGCCGCGACGACGAAGCAGTGGCCTGGGGTCGCAAGGCGCTCGCGCTCTCGCTGGAACAGGGCCACGAGGACATCCGCATCCACGCCCTCAACAACATCGGATCCGCGCGGCTGGATGCCGGCGACGCGGGCGGCCGCCTCGAGCTCGAAGAGAGTTTGGCGCTGGCGCTCGCCGGCGGCCACGAGGAGCACGCGGCCCGCGCCTTCACCAACCTGGCCTACAGCGCGCAGGCCTACCGCGACGCCGCCTGGCTCGACGAGGTGCTCGAACGCGGCATCGCCTATTGCGAGGCGCGCGACCTCGATTCCTGGGCCCGCTACATGCAGGGCTACCGCAGCGAGCGGCTGCTCACGCGCGGCCAATGGGATGCGGCGGCGGAGCAGGCCGAGATCATCCTGCGTTCCCCGTGCTCGGCGCCGATCAGCCGCATTCCCGCGCTGGCCGTGCTCGCCCGCCTGCGCGCCCGGCGCGGCGACCCGGATCCCGACAGCCTGCTGGCCGAGGCCTGGCAGCTCGCGCGGCCAATGCAGACGCTGATGCGCCTCGGCCCGGTGGCCTGCGCGATGGCCGAGGTGGCCTGGCTGCGCGGCGATGCCGCCGGCGCGCTCCCCGCCCTGCGCGAAGCCGCGGCGCTTCCGGTCGGCGGCTGCAATGCGTACTGGATCCATGGCGAGGTGGTGTTCTGGCTGTGGCGTGCGACGGGCGAGCCGCCGCCCGCAGCCGCCTTGCCGGCGCCCATCGCCCGGCAAATCGCCGGCGACTGGCGAGCAGCCGCGGAGGCCTGGGACGCCCTGGGCCATGTCCTCGAAGCGGCGCGGGCGCGCGCGGAGGGCGATGAGGCCGCCATGCGCGAGGCGCTGTCCCTCTTCGACGCCCTCGGCGCGCGCGCCGACGCCGAGGCGCTGCGCCGCCGCCTCCACGCCGCCGGCGTGCGCGGCCTGCCGCGGGGCCAGCGCGCCAGCACCCGTGCCAATCCGCACGAACTGACGGCCCGCGAACTCGAGGTCCTGCGCCTGCTCTGCGAGGGCCTGCGCAACGCGCAGATCGCCGAGCGCCTGCACCGCTCGGTGCGCACGGTGGACCATCACCTGGCCGCCGCCTTTGCCAAGCTCGGCGTGGGCTCCCGTGCCGAGGCCATCGCCGCCGCGCATGCGGGCGGCCTGTGGCCGGCAAAATAGGCAAGCGCCCTGCGAAATCTGGGCAAGCCTGCGGAGGACCCGGAGGCGGCGGGTTCCTAGTCTGGACGGGCAGCAATCCGCTGCGTCCCTTCCCGTGAATCCCATGAAGAACAAGACCCTCGCCCTCACGGCCGTTCTGCTGCTGGGCGGCGTCGCCGCCCTCGGCGTCCAGGCGTCCAAGGCCGACACCCACCGCTACGTCGTCGAGCGCACCTTCCCCAAGGGCGCCCTCGCCGACCTCGGCGCCGACGCCAAGGCCCGGGTCAACCGCACCAACGCGCAGTTCGGCGTGAAGTGGCTGCTGTCCTACGCCAACGCCGAGCGGACCGTCACCTACTGCATCTACGAAGGCCCGAGCCCCGAGGCGATCCGCAAGGCCGCCGAGGCCAACCACATGACCGCAAACAAGATCACCGAAGTGCCGGTGACCCTCGAAGCCCACTGAAGGAGCCCGCCATGCCCCGCTACATGATCGAACGCGATTTCCCCGCCGGCCTGGTGGTGCCCACCGATGCCGAAGGCGCCAAGGCCTGCCTGGGCGTGGTCGAGGCCAACGCCCGCGATGGCGTGACCTGGGTCCACTCCTACGTCAGCCTGGACAAGAAGAAGACCTTCTGCGTCTACGACGGCCCCTCGCCGGAGGCGATCCGCCGCAGCGCGACCTCCAACAGCCTGCCGATCGAGAAGATCACCGAGGTCCGCGTGCTGGACCCCTACTTCTACAACTGATCGGCCCCCGAAGCGCCCGGCCCGTCGCGGCCGGGCGATTCCTCGCGCTTGGCGCGGTTCCAGTACGCGTCCTGCGCGTCGAGCGGCAGTGCCGACAGTTCCACGCCTTCCGCGGCGGCCATGGCCTCCCTCCGCCGGAAGCGCCGCTCGAACTTGGCGTTGGCCCGGCGCAGTGCCGCGCCGAAATCCACCTTGCCGTGGCGCGCGAGGTTGGCGCAGACGAACAGCACGTCGCCGAGCTCGTCCTCCAGCGCCGCGTGGCCCTTGCCGGCGGCGAATTCCGCGCGCAGCTCCTCGATCTCCTCGTGCAGCTTGTCGAAGACCGGGTTGACGTCGGGCCAGTCGAAGCCGACGGTGGCCGCGCGCTTCTGCAGCTTCACCGCGCGCTGCCATTCCGGCAGGCCGCGGGCGATGCCGGCGAGCGCGCTGTGGTCGGGTTCGCCGCCTTTCGCCAGCCGCTCGGCCTGCTTGCCCTGCTCCCACAACGCCGTCTGTTCCTCCACGCCCGACACCTCAAGGCCGGCGAAGACGTGCGGGTGGCGGCGCACCATCTTGTCGCAGATCGCCTCGGCCACGTCGTCGAAGTCGAACCCGCCCTGCTCCTCGGCCATGCGCGCGTGGAAGACCACCTGCAGCAGCAGGTCGCCGAGTTCCTCGCGCAGGTCCGCCAGGTCGCCGCGCTCGATCGCATCGGCGACCTCGTAGGCTTCCTCGATGGTGTAGGGCGCGATCGTGCGGAAGTCCTGCTGCACGTCCCAGGGGCAGCCGCCCACCGGGTCGCGCAGCTTCGCCATGATCGCGAGCAGGCGCTGCATCGGCGACTCAGCCAAGCCAATCCCTCCAGGGCAGCGCCGGGTCGCCGAGCGCGAGGAAATGGGGGTTCAGCAGCGAGGCCTTGGAGTTGTAGGCCAGCGGCGCGCCGTCGAGGGTGATCACGCAACCGCCGGCCGCCTCGAGGATGCACTGGCCCGCGGCGGTGTCCCATTCCGACGTCGGGGCGAAGCGCGGGTAGACGTCCATGCGCGCCTGCGCCATCCGGCAGAACTTCAGCGAGGAACCCATGCCGACGGGTTCGACCTCGCCCATGCGCTCGATGGCTGCGGCGCTGGCGGGATCGCGGTGGGAGCGGCTCGCGGCCACGTGCAGCGGCGCGTGGGCCGGGCGGCGCGAGGCCAGCGGCAGGTCCTCGCCACCGTCGCGGATGAAAGCGCCGAGGCCGCGCTCGCCCCAGTGCAGTTCGTCCAGCGCCGGCGCGTAGATCACGCCGAACACCGCGGTGCCGGCGTCCACCAGCGCGATGTTGACGGTGAATTCGCCGTTCTTCTTGATGAACTCGCGGGTGCCGTCGAGTGGATCGACCAGCCAGTAGCGCCGCCACTGCCGGCGCACCTCCCAGTCGATGCTCGCCGACTCCTCCGAGAGCACCGGCCACTGCGGCGCCAGCCGCGGCAGCGCGGAGGTGATCAAGTCGTGCGAGGCCATGTCGGCCTCGGTCAGCGGCGAGCGGTCGTCCTTGAGCTCGACCGGGAAATCGCGCGCGTACACGCGCATGATCGCCGCGCCGGCCTCCCGCGCCAGTTCCAGCACGGCCTCGCGCAGCGCGGCGTCGAGCACGCCGGTCATCGACGTTGCGCCAGCACTTCGCGCACCACGAACAAGCCGGCGATCGATCGGCCCTCGCTGAAGTCCTCGCGCAGCACCAGTTCGTGCAGCGCATCGAGCTTCCACGGCACCACCTCGAGTTCCTCGGGTTCATCGCCGGGCAGGCGCTCGGGATAGAGGTCCTCGGCCAGCACCAGCTGGATTTCGTGGGTCATGTAGCCCGGCGCCAGCGTGATCGCGCGCAGGTGGGTCAGCTTGCGCGCGCCGAAGCCGGTCTCCTCCTTCAGCTCGCGGTTGGCGGCTTCCAGCACCCCCTCGCCGGCGTCCATGCGGCCCTTGGGCAGGCCCAGTTCGTACCGGTGCACGCCCGCGGAATACTCTCGGATCAGCAGCACGGTGCCGGGCTCGGGGATGGCGGCGATCATCACCGCGCCGTGGCCGCGGCTGCAGATGCGTTCGTAGCGGCGCCGCTCGCCGTTGCTGAACTCCAGGTCCAGGGTCTCGCGACGGGCGTTGCCCGATTCGAAGGCCTGGACGCCGTGGATGACGGGCAGCGTCGGCATCAGCGGCCGCCTGCGAGCGCCGGCCGGTCCGCAGCGTCCCTGCCGGACGCATGGACAGGAAGGCGGCGGGTCGGGATCATGGCGGGATGCACGCGAACGACGGAAACGATGCGTTGATGCTAGCAGAGGCCGGGCGGCTGCGGGCGCGCGACCTGGCGGTGCTCTGGCACCCCTGCACGCAGATGGCCGAGCACCCGGATCCCTTGCCCCTGCTGCCCATCCGGCGCGGGCGTGGCGCCTGGCTGCAGGGCGTGGACGGCCGCCGCTACCTCGATGCGGTCAGCTCGTGGTGGACCAACCTGTTCGGCCATGGCGAGCCACGCATCGCCGCGGCGATCGGCGCGCAAGCCGCCGAGCTCGAACACGTCATCTTCGCCGGCTTCACCCACGAACCCGCCATTCGCCTGGCCGAGGGCCTGCTGCGCGTCGCGCCACCGGGGCTGGCGCGCGTGTTCTACGCCGACAACGGCTCGGCGGCGATCGAAGTCGCGCTGAAGATGAGCTTCCACGCCCACCTCAATGCCGGCGACGCGAAGCGCACGCGTTTCATCGCGCTGACCAACGGCTACCACGGGGAGACCCTGGGCGCGCTGTCGATGGGCGACATCCCGCTGTACCGGCGCACCTACGCGCCGCTGCTGCTGCAACCGCTGTTCGCGCCCTCGCCCGACGCCTACGAGGCCGAACCGGGCGAGTCGGCGGAGGCCTGCGCACTGCGTCGCGCCGCCGAGCTGGAGGCGATCTTCGCGGCCCATCCGGGCGAGGTCTGCGCGCTGGTGATGGAACCGCTGGTGCAATGCGCCGGCGGCATGCGCATGCACCACCCGGCCTACCTGCGGCGCGCGCGCGAGATCTGCGATGCCCACGGCGCCCACCTGATCGCCGACGAGATCGCGGTGGGCTTCGGCCGCACCGGCACGCTGTTCGCCAGCGAGCAGGCGGGGGTGTCGCCGGACTTCCTGTGCCTGTCGAAAGGCCTGACCGGCGGCTTCCTGCCGATGTCGGCGGTGCTCACCACCGCCGCCGTCTACGAGGCTTTCCTCGACACCCGCCGCGACCGCGCCTTCCTGCATTCGCACAGCTACACCGGCAATCCGCTGGGCTGCGCCGCCGCGCTGGCCACGCTGTCCATCTTCGACGGCGAGCCGGTGCTCGAGCGCAACCGCGCCACCGCGGCGCGGATGGCCGCGCTCGCCGATCGTTTCCGCGACCACCCGAACGTCGCCGACGTGCGCCAGACGGGCATGATCCTGGCGATCGAGGGCGTGGCCGATGCGCGCACCCGCCGCGCGTTCGACCCGGCGGAGAAACGCGGCCTGCGCGCGTATCGTCGCGCGCTCGAACGAGGCGTGCTGCTGCGCCCGCTCGGCGAGGTGCTGTACTGGATGCCGCCTTACTGCATCGATGAGGGCGCGCTGCAGCAACTGGCCGAGGCCACCGCCGCGGCGCTCGAGGCGATGGTCGCCTGATGCGCGCCGTCCGCCACTTCGTGGATGCGCCGCTGCGCGTGGGCGCGGCCGTGGACCTGCCGGAGGCGGCGGTGGCTCATCTTGTCCGCGTCCTGAGGCTGGAGGCAGGCGACCCGGTGGTGTTGTTCAACGGCGATGGCTGCGACTACCCCGCGCGCCTCACCCAGGCCGGCAAGCGCGGCGCCGAGGCGCAGGTGCTCGAGCGCATCCCGCTCGACAACGAGTCGCCCCTGCCGATCACCCTCGCCCAGGGCATCGCCCGCGGCGAGAAGATGGACCTGATCCTGCAGAAGGCCACCGAGCTGGGCGTGGCGCGGATCGCGCCGCTGCAGACCGAGCGCACCGAAGTGCGCCTGGACGCCGAGCGTTCGGCCAAGCGCATGGCGCACTGGCGCGGCGTCGTGCTCGGCGCCTGCGAGCAGAGCGGCCGCGCGATCGTGCCGGCGCTGCTCGAGCCGCAGTCGCTCGCGGCCTTCGCCGCCGCGGAAGGACCGGGCCATCGCTTCCTGCTCGATCCCTTCGCCGAACGCGGCGTGGCACAGGCCGGCGTGCTGCCGGGCGAGCAGGTCACCCTGCTGATCGGCCCGGAAGGCGGCTTGTCGGAACGCGACCACCTGACCGCGCGCGCGGCCGGCTTCGTGGGCCTGCGGCTCGGCCCGCGGGTGTTGCGCACGGAAACGGCCGGGCTGGCGGCGATCGCCGCCTTCAACGCGCTGTACGGGGATTGGCGCTGAGCGGACTCAGGCCGCCAGCGGGCGACCGGCGCTGAGCGGCCTCAGGCCGCCTGGGCCAGGGCTTCGTCGATCAGCTTCTCGAGACCGGCGAGGTCGGGCACCGCCGCGGCATCGTCATTGAGCATCACCATCGAGTGGATGCCCGCCGGCAGCTTGTCGCGGGCCGTTTCCGACAGCGCCGACGCGGCCACCGTCACCAGGCGCGGGAAGCCCTGCGACAGCACGGCGAAATACGGCAGTTTCGGGTTTCCGCCGAGCGCCTTGAGCACCACCACCTTGGCGCCGATCTGGCCTTCCTCGGCAGACCAGCCGGCGAAGCGCGAGAACGAGAGCAGCGGCAGGCGCCAGCCGCGCCAGCGGATCTGGCCGAGCATCCAGTCGGGCGCACGCTCGACCGGCTCCGGTTCGGAGAAGGTGATCACCTCGGCCACCGAGGCGTTGGGCAGCAACAGGCGCCCCTGGCTGACGCTGATCAGCACGCCTCGGATGTCGCGTTGCGGGTTGGCCATGCGGGGGTTCTCCGTGTGCGTGTCAGGCCGGCCAGCGCGAAGCCACTTGCCGCGCCAGGCCCAGGGCCGGGAACACCGCCGCGCCCTGGCGCTGCATCGCGTCGGCGGCGGCGGAATCGAAACAGACCTCGGGATCCTGCGCCAGCACCAGTCCGCCGGCATCGCGCACCGCGAGGATGGCGGGCACGAGTTGCGGATCGGCGCCGCTGAGCACGACCACCATGCTGTCCTCAGGCGACACGCAGGCCAGCAACTGCGCGAGCGCGCCCTGCGCGAAGGCCAGGGCCTCGCCGCTGGCGCGCGCGCTCAGGCCCGCGGGCAGCAGGCTGACCTGGCCGGGCTGCGGTCGCTCGCCCTCGCGGGCCAGCTGCACCGGCAGCTTGCTGATCTTGGCCAGCTGGTCCACGAGTCGCTCGTGCTTGCCGACTTCCAGGTGCTGGTAGAGCAGCACCGGCACCGGCAGGGAGTCGGGCAGGCTGGAAAGCAGTTGCCGCACGGCGTCCGGGCCGCCCAGGCCCGCGAGTACGACGACCGCGCCCATGCCGGCGACCGTCTCCGCGACGGCAGCCGAACCGACGCCGGCGACCGCCGCAGCCGCGACGGCCGGCGCATCGTCGATCGGCGCCAGTTCGAGGTTGCTGAAGTCGAAGCTCGGCGCAGCCCGCGCGGGGGCGGCGGGCTCGGCGGGAGCATCCAGGGCCTCCACGGCCTCGATCTCCTCGATACCCTGCGCCCCGACGGCGGCGATCAACTCGTCCACGCTCTGGCGCACGTCGGTGGCCGGCAGGTCGGCGTCCTCGGCGAAGCGCTGGTCGCGCTTGTCGAAGGCTTCGAGCTGCGCGGCCAGTTCGGCGACGTCGAGGTCGAGCTCGGTGCCGTTGTGTTCGGAAGGATTGAAGCTGGAGAAACTCACCGACTCGTCGAATTCGAGTTCGCCGAAGTCCGGCGCGGCCGGCGCGTCGGCGGCGGAGGCCGCGGGCAGGCCGAGGTCGGTGTCGTCGAGGCTCAAGTCGAGGTCGAGCCCGCCCTCGCCCTGCGCGCCGTCGGCGTCCATCGAAACCGAATCCGACAGGTCGTCCGGCGCGTCGTCCTCGAGCACGACGGCTTCCTCGACGATGGCGCCCCATTCGGGCGTGCCGTCCGGGATCGGCGGCAGCAGGTCGGTGCTCAGCACCTTGCTGGCGAGGTGGCGGGCCCAGCGGTTGAGGTCCCAGCCGTCGAGCGTGGCGGTGACTTCGGCATCGTCGAACATCACCTCGACGTCCTCGCCGGCGAACAGGTCGTCGAAGCGCTCCAGCGCCGCCTCCATGGACGGCTCGAGGCTCACCAGGAAGAAGTTCGGGCGGTGCGCGGCGACGTCCGCGGGCTGCAACTGCGACGGGTCGCCCTCGGCCACGATCTGCGCGCCGGCGTCGTTGAGCGCGGCGTGCAACTGGTCGCGGGCCTTGCCGGCGCGGGCCAGCAAGGCGATGCGCACGGCCTCAGCCACTGACCGCCTCCATGCGCAGCATCTCGAACACGTTGCGCATCAGTTCCGGCTCCTGGTACGGCTTGCCGAGGTAGCGGTCCACGCCGATGTCCATCGCGCGCTGGCGGTGCTTCTCGCCGGTGCGCGAGGTGATCATGATGATCGGCACGTCGCGCAGGCGCGGGTCGGACTTCATGT
>CBININ010000049.1:0-10783 GCA_966250755.1 uncultured Gammaproteobacteria bacterium
CCACCACGGCCACGCTGGCGATCGCCTTTGTGCTGAGCTTCCTGATCTACCGGCGCTGGCTCACCGGCGACGGCTGGCAGCCGGTGGCGGCGCTCAGCGGCAGCTGGGTCGGCGGCACCGCCAACATGGTGGCGGTGAAGCAGGCGATCGGCATGGGCGACTCGCTGATGGCGATGTCCTTGCTCACCGACGCCCTGTGCTACTCGGTGTGGGCGATGATCCTGTTCTCGATCGCGCGGCTGGCCCCGGCGTTCAATCGCTGGACGGGCGCCCGTTCGAGCGGCGAGCTGGTGGTGGACGAGCCGCGCGCGGTGGGACCGGCCAGCGCCGACGGCGTGCTGGTCTGGCTGGGCGCCGCCCTGCTGGTCGCCGCCGGTTGCGCGGCGGTCGCGGCGCGGCTGCCGGCCTCGGGCATGATTTCGGCGACCACCTGGACCATCCTGCTCGCCACCGGCGTGGGCCTGGTCGCGGGGCAATCGCCGCTGGCGCGGTTCCCTGGCGCCGCGCCATTGTCGGGCGCCCTGCTCGCGGCCATCGTCGCCGTGCTCGCCTCGCAGGCGGACTTCCACGGCTTCGCCCAGGCGCCGATCTACCTGCTCTGCGGCGCCACCATCATCGCCCTTCACGCCCTGCTGCTGGTGCTGGCGGCCAAGCTGTTCAAGTTCGACCTGTACCTGTGCGGCATCGCCTCGCTCGCGCACATTGGTGGCGTCGCCACGACGCCGATCCTGGCGGCGAGCTATGCGCGCGCGCTGGCGCCGGTCGGCGTATTGCTCGCGTTGCTGGGCTACGTGCTCGGCACCGGTTTTGGCATCGGCATGGCCAGCGTGCTCTCGCGCCTGGCGATTCCCTGAGGACCTTCGAATGACCCCCTGCACGCTCCACCGCCGCGGCTTGCCCGCCTTCCTGCTGGGCCTCGGCCTCGCCCTGTCCGGCGCCGCGGGCGCCAAGCAGCCGACGGCGCCGCCGCCGTCCCAGACCGGCGTGCCCGGCGTCGAGCTCGCGCAGCTCGATCCTGCGTTCTGGGTCGCGCGGCTGGACGCACCCGACCGGACCCTGGCGACACCGGCCGCCATCGCGGCGCAGAACGCAGCGCTGATGGACAAGGACGATTCCATGCATCGGCTCGAAGCGCTGCCGATGGAACTCACGCGCGAGCAGGTGCGTGGATGGGTCGAGGGGATCTCGCGCCGCCCGACCTCGCCGCGTTTCGATGCCGACGGCAAGCCGGTGGACGCCACCGTGCTCGACGGCTTCGTCGCCGACCTCGCGATCGACGCCATTCCGGCGACCCAGTCCACGCGCTTCGGCCTGGTGGTGCGGCGCGCCGCGCTGCGCGCCTTCCCCACCGGCTTGCGCGTCTTCAGTTCGCCGGACGACCATGACATCGACCGCTTCCAGGAAAGTGCGCTGTTCCCGGGCACGCCGGTGGCGATCGTGCACGCCAGCCGCGACGGCCGCTGGGCCTTCGTGGTATCGCCGCGCTACGCGGCCTGGATCGAGGCGGATGCGGTAGCCGAGGGACCGCGTGCCCAGGTCCTCGACTACCTCGCGCGCGCCGAAGCCGGCCGGATCGTCAGCGCATCCAAGCTCCGTACCGTCAACACCCTCGAAGCCCCGCGCGTGTCCGAACTGCAGTTGGACATGGGCGTGCGCCTGCCGCTGCTGCCAATACCGGCGGATGGCCGAGTCAACGGGCAGCATGCCTACTCGTCCTGGATCGTCGAGCTGCCGGTCCGCAACGACGACGGCACCCTTGCCTTCCTGCCCGCGCTGGTGCCGCGCACCGCCGACACCGCGGCGGCGCCGCTGGCGCTCACCGAGGCCAACCTGGTCCGGCAGGCCTTCAAGTTCCTGGGCGAGCGCTACGGCTGGGGCCATGCGTACAACGGCCGCGATTGCAGCGGCTTCGTGTCGGAGGTCTACGCCTCGATGGGCCTGCTGCTACCGCGCAACACCAGCGACCAGGCGGTGAGTCCCGCGCTGCGCCGCACGGTGCTGGGCAAGGATGCGACGCCGCAGCAACGCAAGGCCGCGATCGACGCGCTGCGGGTCGGCGACCTGATCTACATCCCGGGCCACGTGATGATGATGCTCGGGCGCATCGACGGCCGCCCCTACGTCATCCACGACACCAACGGCGGCAGCTTCGCCGACGGCCGGGGCGGGTTGCGCTCCTACCACCTCAACGCCGTGTCGGTGACGCCGCTGGAGCCGCTGCGCTTCGACCGCGACACCAGCTACATCGACCGCATCACCAATATCGTCCATCCGGCGCCGGCGAACTGACGCCAGGCCCGAATCCCCTCCAGACAGATTTCCATCCAGGGCCTTCCATGAAGATCAGCCGCATCGAGCTCGCCATGCTGCGGGTGCCGCTCAAGACGCCGTTCAAGACCGCGCTGCGCACCGTCGAGGCGGTCGAGGACGTGGTGGTGATGATCACCACCGATACCGGCCACGTCGGCTACGGCGAGGCGCCGGCCACGGCGGTGATCACCGGCGACACCCACGGCTCGATCATCGAGGCGATCCGCAAGGTCATCGGTCCGCGCCTCATCGGCGAGGAAGTGGCCAACCTCAACCGCCTCACCGGGCGGGTACAGGCCGCGATGGAGAACAACTTCAGCGCCAAGGCGGCGGTGGAGATCGCGCTGTACGACCTGTGGGGCCAGCTGCACGGCACCCCGCTCTACCGCATGCTCGGCGGTGGCGACCCGGTGGTGACCACCGACATCACCATCAGCGTGGACTACATCGACAAGATGGTGGCCGATTCGCTGGCGGCGGTCGACCGCGGCTTCGCCGCGCTCAAGATAAAGGTCGGCAAGGACATGGGCGTGGACATCGAACGGGTGAAGGCGATCCACGCCGCCGTCGAGGGCCGGGCCCTGCTGCGACTGGACGCCAACCAGGGCTGGACGGCGAAGCAGGCCGTCGTCGCCATGCATGCGCTCGAGGACGCCGGCGTGCACCTGGAACTGCTCGAACAGCCGGTGAAGGCCTGGGACATCGAGGGCCTGAAATACGTCACCGACCGCGTCAACACCCCGGTGATGGCCGACGAGAGCGTATTCGGCCCGGCCGAGGTGATCGACCTGATCAAGGCCCGCGCGGCCGACATCATCAACATCAAGCTGATGAAGACCGGCGGCCTGTCCAACGCCATCCGCATCGCCGACATCGCCTCGCTGTACGGCGTGGAGTGCATGATCGGCTGCATGATCGAATCGAGCATCAGCGTCGCCGCGGCGGTGCACCTGGCGGTGGCCAAGTCGGACGTCATCACCAAGGTCGACCTGGACGGCCCGTCGCTTTGCGTGTTCGACCCGGTGGACGGCGGCGTGGTGTTCAACGAGTCCGAGATCTCGGTGACCGACGCCCCGGGCCTGGGCATCCGCGCGATCCGCGGGCTCGAGATGCTGCCAGCCTGAGGTGCGCGCGATGTCCTCGCTCATCCGGATCCGCGCCGAGCGCGACCAGATGTCCGCGATCGAGCGGCGCATCGCCGATTTCATCCTCGACAACGCCCACCTGCTGCGCGACTACAGCTCGCAGCAGCTGGCCGACGCCCTGCGCATCAGCCAGTCGAGCGTCGTGAAGTTCAGCCAGAAGCTGGGCTTCAAGGGCTACCCGGACCTGAAGTTCTCGGTCGGGCAGGATGCGCTGGCGCGCGGCGAGGCGGCGGAGGCCGCCGATGCCGTGGATGTCCCGCAGACGCCGCACTCGGCCCTCGCCGAGGCGTTGTGGCAGGCCAAGTCCCAGGCCGAGCGCGAGACGCGTCTGATCAATCCCCCGGAGTCGCTGGACGCGATCGCCGGCATGCTCGGCGCCGCGGGCTCGGTCTTCATCATCGGCCTGGGGCCGGACGGCATCCCCGCGCGCGCCTTCGCACTGGCGCTGTCGTCGCTGGGCATCCTGACCCTGCACCACTTCGATGCCGCGCTGATGGCCGGCGCCAGCTCCGCCGCACGGCGTGGCGACGTGCTGGTGGTCGTGTCCGAGCACGGGCGGCAGGCGACGCTGTGCCAGCTGGCGCAGCAGTTCCGCGCCCAGGGCGGACTGGTGGTGTCGGTGACCCGGCATTCGTCCAATCCGCTGCGTGCGATCGCCGACGCCGCGCTGCTGGTCTCGGCCCACGACGAACGCCTCGAGGTCGAACCCCTGCTCTACCAGGCCGCCCTGCAGCACCTGCTCGACCTGCTGTTCGTGCTCCTGTGCGAAGCTGACCCGGTGCGGCTGTCCCGCCTGGCCGCCAACCTCGACCGTTCCCGGAGCCTGCTGGATCCATGAAAACCCTCCTGCCACTTTCGCTGCTGGCCCTCGTCGCCGGCTGCGCCTCGGTCGCCGCCGAGTCGGACGGTTCGATTGAATCGGCCTCGCCCGTCGTGTCCGCCACCGCGGAAGCCGCGGCGCAGGCCGCCGACGCCGAGCCCGCGCGCGCCTGGTCCGACGCGCGGCAGCTTGTCCTCGTCGTCACGCCCGGCCAGGACGCCACCACCGGCCGCATGCGCGCCTTCGATCGCGTGGAAGGCGGCTGGAAGCCCGCCGGCGAGGCCTTCGAGGTCACCGTCGGCCGCAGCGGCATCGCCTGGGGCATCGGCCTGCACCCACCGCAACCAGGCCTGGCCAAGCGCGAAGGCGACGGCCGTGCGCCGGCAGGCGTGTTCCGTATCGGCACCGCCTTCGGGTATGCGAGTTCGGCACGCACCGGCCTGCCCTACGCGCCGATGTCGGCCACGAACTGGTGCGTGGACGTGGACGGTGCCCCGCTGTACAACCGCATCGTGGACTCGCGCGAGGTCGGCGAGGCCGCGGTCGCCGGCTCCACCGAGCCGATGCGCCGCGACATCCACGCGAAGGGCGACCAGCGCTACCGACTCGGCTTCGTGATCGAACACAACGCCGACGGCCGCGCCGGCGGCGGCAGCTGCATCTTCGCGCACCTGTGGAAAGCGCCGGGCGAACCCACCGCCGGCTGCACCGCCATGGATGCCGCGGCGATGGAGCGCCTGCTGGCCTGGCTGCGCGAGGACGCGCATCCGGTGTTCGTGCAGCTGACCGAAGCCGACGCCGCCCGCCTCTCTGCGCCCTGGCGCCTGCCCTCCCTCACCGACTGAGAACCCCGCATGTCGCAATCCCTGAAGGTGCTGCTGGCGCTGCTGCTCGGCGCGGTCCTCGGCCTGGTGCTGGCGCGCTTCGATCCCGCCACCGCGGAGACCGTCGCCGCCGTGCTCGCGCCGATCGGGAAGCTCTGGCTCAATGCGCTGCAGATGACCATCGTGCCGCTGGTGGTGTCCCTGCTGGTGATCGGCGTGGCCACCGCCAACGACGCACTCGCGTCCGGGCGGCTGGCGCGCAATGCGCTGCTGTGGTTCGTCGGCCTGCTGACTTTCGCCGCGGCGGCGACGGCGTTGCTCGCCCCGCTGTTCCTGTCGCTGGTGCCGCGCGACCCGCAGCTCGGCGAATCGCTGCGCGCCGCGATGTCGGGCCCCGCGCAGGCGCCCGTGGCCACCGGCTTCGCCGACTGGTTCGCCAATATTGTTCCAACGAATGCCATCGCGGCGGCCGCGCAGGGCGCGATCGTGCCGCTGGTGGTGTTCACCCTGTTCCTCGCCTTCGCGCTGGCGCGGCTCGACGCCGAGCGCCGCGCCCCCTTGCTGGCGGTCTTCCAGTCCCTCGCCGACGCGATGGGCCTGATCGTCGGCTGGATCCTGAAGGTGGCGCCGATCGGCGTGTTCGCCCTGATCCTGCCGGTCACCGCGCGCGCCGGCGCCGGCATGCTGGGCGCGCTCGGCGCCTACATCCTGATGCTGTGCCTGCTGTATCTGGCGATGACGGCGGTGCTGTACGCGGTGGCGGTGGTGTTCGGTGGCGAGTCGCTGCGGCGCTTCGCGGTCGGCATCCTGCCGGCGCAGGCGGTGGCGGCGAGCACGCAGAGCTCATTGGCCTCGCTGCCGGCGATGGTGGACTGCGCCCGCGGCAAGCTCGGCTACCCGACCGGCGTGGCCGCGCTGGTGCTGCCGATGGCGGTGTCGCTGTTCCGCATCACCAGCCCCATCCAGTACATGGGCGTGGCCGCCTTCATCGCCTGGGCCTACGGCATCGACGTGAGCACCACGCACGTAGTCACCGGCATCGCGCTCTCGGTGCTGATCAGCATCGGGTCGGTGGGCCTGCCCGGGCAGGCCAGCTTCATGGGCACCAACCTGCCGGTCACCCAGGCCATGGGCCTGCCGGTGGAGCCGCTCGGCCTGCTGCTGGCGGTGGACATGATCCCCGACATCTTCGCCACGCTCGGCAACGTCACGGCCGACATGACGGCGACGGCAGTGCTCGCGAAGGACCGCGAAGCACCGCCCGGCTAGCGGCTACTCGAAGCTGCCCACGCTGTCGCGCGCGAGGTTGTCGAAGCGCGTGTACTCGCCGAAGAACTTCAGCTTGCAGGTGCCGGTCGGGCCGTTACGCTGCTTGCCGATGATCACCTCGGCCAGGCCGCGGTCGGCCGATTCCTTGTTGTAGTACTCGTCGCGGTAGATGAAGACGATGATGTCGGCGTCCTGCTCGATGGCGCCGGATTCGCGCAGGTCGGCCATCACCGGGCGCTTGTCGGTGCGCGATTCCAGGCCGCGGTTGAGCTGCGAGAGCGCGATGACGGGGACGTTGAGTTCCTTCGCCAGCGCCTTGAGCGAGCGCGAGATCTCCGAGATCTCGGTGGCGCGGTTCTCGCCGGTGCCGGGCACCGTCATCAGCTGCAGGTAGTCGATCACGATCAGGCCAAGGTCGTGCTCGCGCTTGATGCGGCGCGCCTTCGAACGCAGCACGTCGGGCGACAGGGCCGGGGTGTCGTCGATGAAGATCTTGACCTCCGACAGCATCTTGATCGCCATGTTCACCCGCGACCAGTCCTCGTCCTCGAGCTGGCCGGTGCGCAGCCGGGTGGCGTTGATGCGGCCGATGGACGAGATCAGGCGGAAGGCCAGCTGCGAGGCCGACATTTCCATCGAGTACACCGCCACCGCCTTCTTGGTCTTGAGCGCGGCGTACTCGGCCATGTTGAGGGCGAGCGTGGTCTTGCCCATCGCCGGGCGCGCCGCGAGGATGATCAGGTCGGAGGGCTGCAGGCCGGCTGTCATCTCGTCGAAATCGTGGAAGCCGGTGGGCAGGCCGGTGACCGAGCCCTGGTTCTCGTAGCGGTCCTGCAGGATCTGGAAGGCTTCCTTCATCGCATCGCGCAGGGGCACGAAATCGGCGCGGCCGCGGCGGCCCTGCTCGGCGATCTTGAAGACCTTCATCTCCGCCGCCGAAAGCACTTCCTGGCTGTCGCGGCCCTCGGGCTGGAAGCCGTCGTTGACGATTTCCGTGCCGGCCTCGATCAGCTGCCGTAGCACGGCCTTCTCGCGCACGATCTCGGCATAGGCGCGGATGTTGGCCGCGCTGGGCGTGGTGCTGGCGAGCTCGACCAGGTAGCCGGTGCCGCCGATCTGCTCGGCCAGGTTGTTGGCCTCGAACCACTCGCCGAGGGTCACGGCGTCGAAGGGCTTGTTGCGCTCCGACAGCTCGCGGATGGCACGGTAGATCAGCCGGTGGTCGCGCCGGTAGAAGTCGTGTTCGGTGAGGAAGTCGCCGACCCGGTCGAGCGATTCGGGCGCCAGCATCAGGCCGCCGATGACGGCCTGTTCGGCCTCCACCGACTGCGGCGGCACCCGCAAGGTGTCGAGGCGGGACTCATTGCGGAACGATTCGGGACGTGCGGCCATCGGGTCTTCTTGTCGTGGTCGCCGCGTCGGGGTGGCGCGCGGCGAAACCCCATCCTACCGGTGCGGGCCTCGGAGCGTTAGGCACAAGCCTGTGGATAAGCGGTGCGCATCTCACGGACTGCGACGGCCGCCCGGAAAGCAGAAGGCCGCCTTTCGGCGGCCTTCCGTTCGTTGCGTAGGTAAAACCTTACGCTTCCGGCGTGACGATGACCTTGACCTTGGTCTCGACGTCGGCGTGCAGGTGCACGGTGACCTCGAACTCGCCGGTGCGGCGGATCGGGCCCTCGCCCATCACGACCTCGGACTTCTCGACCTTGTGGCCGGCGGCGGTCAGGGCCTCGGCGATGTCGCGGGTGCCGACCGAACCGAACAGCTTGCCTTCGGTCGAGGCATTCGCGGCGATGGTGACTTCGACGCCTTCCAGGCCGGCCAGGCGCTTCTGCGCATCGGCGAGCACGCTGTCGGCCTTGGCCTGGTATTCGGCGCGCTTGGCTTCGAACATGGCGACGTTGGCGGCGGTAGCCGGCACGGCCTTGCCCTGCGGCACCAGGAAGTTGCGGCCGTAGCCCGGCTTGACGGTGACGGTGTCGCCCAGGCCGCCGAGGTTGACGACCTTCTGCAGGAGGATCAGTTTCATTTCAGTGCTCCGTTACGTTAGCGGGCCGTGCTCGCGCGCGGCCCGCAACTGTGGCTGTCCGTTCGGATGATCAGACGTTGTGGTTGTCGGTGTACGGGATCAGGGCCAGGAAGCGCGCGCGCTTGATGGCGGCCTGCAGCTGGCGCTGGTACTTGGCCTTGGTGCCGGTGATGCGGCTCGGGACGATCTTGCCGTTCTCGCTCAGGTACTGGCGCAGGGTGCCCAGGTCCTTGTAGTCGATCTCGGTGACGCCCTCGGCGGTGAACTTGCAGAACTTGCGGCGGCGGAAGAACTTCGACATGTCGGTGCTCCTTGGTCTCAGGCGGCGTCGGCGGCGGCGGACTCGCCGGCCTCGCTGGATTCATCGTCGCGGCGACGGCGATCGCCCTTCTCGTCCTTGCTCTTCAGGATCAGGCTGGCCTCGGTCTCGGCGCCTTCGCGCGCCAGCACCAGGTGGCGGAGCACGGCGTCGTTGAAGCGGAAGCCGTCGGTCAGCTCGGACAGGGCCTTGGCACCGCACTCGATGTTCATGAGCACGTAGTGGGCCTTGACCAGGTTCTCGATCGGGTACGCCAGCTGGCGGCGGCCCCAGTCCTCGAGGCGGTGGATGGTGCCGCCGTCGTTCTCGATCAGCGCCTTGTAGCGCTCGATCATGGCGGGAACCTGCTCGCTCTGGTCCGGATGGACCATGAACACGATTTCGTAATGACGCATGGGTTGTCCTTGTCTTGTGGATGCGGCCATTCGGCCAACAGCCCCCGGCCGGTGCCGTGGAGCAAGATCCCCTCGGGACGGCGAGCCAGCCCGGGGAGCCGCGCATTATGCCCGAAGAATCGCGGACTTGCGAACCGCACTGGCCGCTGGGGATGGAAGGCCGGGCTGGCCGGAGGCTTCCTTCCCGGTCTCAGGCCTGGGTGGACGTGGTGAAGCTTTCCCCGCAGCCGCATTCGGCGGACACCTGGGGATTCCGGAACACGAAGACCTGGTTCAGGCCCTGCCGGACCCAGTCGATCTCGGTGCCGTCCACCTGGGCCAGGCTGTCGGCGTCCACCCGCACCGCCACCCCGTCCTGCTCGAAGACGGTGTCGTTGGCGGGGGCGTCGGTGGCCACGTCCACCACGTAGGCCCAGCCCGAACAGCCGCTCTTGCGCACGCCGAAGCGCAGGCCGGTGGCCCCGGGCACCTGCGAGAGGTACTGGCGGACGCGTTCGACGGCGGCGGGGGTCAGGGTGACGGCCATGGTTCGGGGGTCTCGTGGTCTGGTCGGCAGTATAGACGGGCTGGGTGAACCCGCCCGCGGCGGGTAAACTTGCGGTCTTCGTCTCAGGTGGGCCCGCGAGGCCAGGGAATCAAGGCAATGGCAGTGCTCAGCGTCCAACAGGCGCTCGCCGGCGGGTCGACCGCGGGCGGCGAGGTGACCGTCCGCGGCTGGGTGCGCACCCGGCGCGACTCCAAGGCGGGCCTGAGCTTCGTGAACGTGAGCGACGGCTCGTGCTTCGGCACCCTGCAGGTGGTGGCCCCGGCGACGCTCGGCAACTACGAGGACGAGGTCAAGCGGCTCACCGCCGGTTGCGCCGTCGTCGCCACCGGCACCCTGGTGCCCTCGCAGGGCCAGGGCCAGAGCTTCGAGCTGCAGGCTTCGGCCGTCGTGGTGGTGGGCTGGGTCGAGGACCCCGAGACCTACCCCATCCAGCCCAAGGCGCACTCGCTGGAGTTCCTGCGCGAGGTCGCGCACCTGCGCCCGCGCACCAATCTTTTTGGGGCCGTCACGCGGATTCGCCACTGCATGGCGATGGCGATCCACCGCTTCTTCCACGAACAGGGCTTCTACTGGGTCAACACCCCGATCATCTCGACCTCCGACGCCGAGGGCGCGGGCCAGATGTTCCGCATCAGCACCCTGGACATGATGAACCTGCCGCGCGACGGCGCCGGGAACGTGGATTTCAGCAAGGATTTCTTCGGCAAGGAGGCCTTCCTGACGGTGTCGGGCCAGCTCAACGTCGAAGCCTTCTGCCTGGCGCTGTCGAAGGTCTACACCTTCGGCCCGACCTTCCGCGCCGAGAACTCGCACACCACCCGGCACCTGGCCGAGTTCTGGATGATCGAGCCGGAGATCGCCTTCGCCGACCTCAACGACGACGCCCTGCTGGCCGAGAAGTTCCTGAAGTACATCTTCAAGGCGGTGCTCGACGAGCGCGCCGACGACCTCGCCTTCCTGGCCGAGCGCGTGGAGAAGACCGCCATCAGCAAGCTGGAATCCTTCATCGCCGCGCCCTTCGAGCGCATCGAGTACACCGATGCGGTGGCGCTGCTGCAGAAGTCCGGCGTCAAGTTCGACTTCCCGGTCGAATGGGGCCTGGACCTGCAGACCGAGCACGAGCGC
>CBININ010000050.1:0-10778 GCA_966250755.1 uncultured Gammaproteobacteria bacterium
GGATGCCGTGCCAGTGGATGGACGTCATGTGGCCGTGGACCGAGCCCGGCGGGAGGTCGTTCCGCACGCGCAGCGTCACCGTGCTGCCCTCGCGCCAGCGCAGGATCGGCGCCGGCAGCGAGCCGTTGACCGTGACCGCCGGAACCACGCGGCCAGTGAAATCCATCGCCGTCTGGCCAATGGACAGTTCGAAGTCAGTGCCGGCCAGCACGCCGGGTGCGCGCGCGGTGGCGAGGGCGAAGGACGGGCGCGGCCAGAGGCCGAGACCGGCCACCGCGCCGCCCAGGGCCAGTCCCTGGACGAAACGGCGGCGATCAAGGCGGGGCGTGGAGGGAGGCATGGCGGTAGTTTCGCGCGGGGAGCGTGGACACAGCGTGGGGCTTACCCCCGTGGGAAGGTCAAGGCTCCCGTCCCGCGTTCAGCCAGCAGGCATAATCCGTCTATGCGCACCGTCACCGCCACCCGCTACGTCACGCCCCTGCGTGAGGGCGGCTCGCTGCCGGCGGTGGTGGAGGCCGACGATGACGGCCTCTACGTGCTCAAATTCCGCGGCGCCGGGCAAGGCCCGAAAGCGCTGGCGGCCGAATGGGTCGCCGGTGAACTGGCGCGCGCGCTGGGCCTGCCGGTACCCGAGCTGGTCGCGGTCGAGCTGCACGACGAACTGGCGCTGGCCGAGCCTGATTCGGAGATCCAGGATTTGATGCGCGCAAGCCTCGGCATCAACCTGGGGATGGACTACCTGCCCGGGTCGATCAGCTTCGACCCGGCGGTGGACCGGCCGGATGCCGCGCTGGCCTCGGCCATCACCTGGTTCGACGCCTTCGTGATGAACGTGGACCGCACCGCCCGCAACACCAACCTGCTGGTCTGGCACCGCCAGCTGCAGCTGATCGACCATGGCGCGGCGCTGTACTTCCACCACGACTGGGACAGCGCCGGCGAACGCGTCACCGGCCGCTTCCCGCAGGTGAAGGACCACGTGATGCTGCCCTTCGCCACGCAACTTTCGGAAGCGGACGAACGGCTGTCGGGCCTGGTCACCCGCGCCCTGCTGGAATCGATCGTCGAGGCGGTTCCGGGCGACTGGCTGCAGGACGCGTCCTTCGCCACCGCCGATGCCAACCGCGCCGCCTACGTGCACCACCTGCTGCGCCGGCTCGAGGCCCGCGCCGGCTTCGTCGAGGAGGCGGTCCATGCCCACGCTCGCCACGTATGACTACGCCATCGTGCGGGTCGTGCCTCGCGTCGAACGCGAGGAGTTCCTCAACGTCGGCGTGATCCTGTCCTGCGAGGCGGCGAAGCGGCTGGAAGCGCGGATCGAGCTCGACGAGGCGCGGCTGCTGGCCTTCGCGCCGGGCGTCGACCTCGAGGTGCTGCGCCAGCACCTCGCCGCCATCCCGCGCATCTGCGCGGGCGCGCCGGACGCGGGGCCGATCGCCGCGCTGCCGCTGCGCGCCCGCTTCCACTGGCTGACGGCCCGACGTAGCACCATTGTGCAGACCTCGCCGGTGCACCGCGGCCGCTGCACCGATCCGGGCGCGGCCGTGGAGCACCTGCTCGCGAGGATGGTGCGGCCCGCCGGCTGAGTCCGCTCAGCCCAGGATCGGCGCCAGCGCCGCGCCGATCCGCGCACCCTGCTCCGGGGTGATGAGCGAGCCCAGCACCTGGCTGAAGCGCTCGTTGCGCACGCCGCTGACGATGTACTGGTAGCGATAGGCGCGCAGGAAGGTGTCGGCTACCTTCGCCAGCTCGGCGGCGGTGAGCTCGCGGCGCAGCGCGGCGACGAAGTACCCGGTGTCGGCCTTGGCCTGCAACTGCACGATGCCGTCCACCGCGCCGACCAGCGCGATCAGGTCGTTCACTGCGGCGTCGCGTTGTTTCACGCCGAGCTTGGCGTCCTCGCGCACCCACTCGAGCTCGTCGAGGATGGCGTGCTGCGATTCCTCGCGCCAGTGGTGCAGGAACACGTCCTTCCACAGCGGCGACAGCCCGGCGTCGGGCTCGATGCTGGAACGGTAGTGCGCCTGGGTGAACAGCTCGATGTGGCAGGTCAGCGCCAGCACCGCCCAGGTGGACGCCGCCAGCACGGCCTGCGCGACCTCGTTGGGCTGCGGCAGGAAGCGGTAGCCCGGCGGCATGCCGGCGGCGGCCAGGTCCTCGACGCGGCGGAACAGCTCCTGGTGCTTGAGTTCCTCTTCGGTGAAGCGCACCAGCGCCTCCAGCGCGACCTGGTCGCCGAACCAGTGGTCGCGGCTCACCTCGAGGATCTTGACGCCGATGTAGCGTTCCACCAACCCGAACATGTTGGCGTAGGTGCGGCCCTGCACCTGGCTGAAGAAGCGCTGCTCGGCCGAGTTGAGGAACTCCAGCCGCGGCGCCAGCGACAGGCCGTCGGGCAGGAACTTGTGGTCGAAGTCGAGCGCGCGGCCGCGCAGGACATCGGCATCGATGTCCCAGCGCACGCGCTTGGACACTTCGATGCAGCGGGCATAACGGTGGGTGGCGGGGGTGGCGACGGCGTTCATGATGCTTCCTTGGTGGCGGATGCCGCCGGGGCGGCGGGTGTGGCCATCGTCGGCATCCGCGACCGCGCGTACTTGCCTGCGGCGCTGCCCGTGCTTTGCCGGCACGCGGCATGCCAACGATCGCTTGACCGCGCCGCCGGCCCGCTTGCCCGCGGCTCCGCCCGGCGCCAGCGCCGCCCCGGCGACGGCGCTATGCTGGCCGCCCCGCTCCCGAGGGTGACGCCATGGACGCCTTGTCCGAAGTCCTCAAGGTCCTGCACCTGACCAGCGGCGTCTTCCTGGAGGTCGAGTTCACCGCGCCCTGGTGCGTGGACTCGGCGCCCAGCGCCGACATCGCCGACCAGATCCTGCCCGACGCCGAGCACCTGGTGATCTACCACCTGCTCACCGAGGGCCGTTGCCGCGCGCGGCTGCCCGGCGGCCGCGAGGTGCTGGAGCTGCAGGCTGGCGATGTGCTGATGTTCCCGCACGGCGACGGCCATTGCATGGGCAGCGACGTCTTCCTGTCGGCGGTGCCGGTCGCCGCGCTCGTCGAGCAGGCGCCCGATGGCGGACTGATGCGCGCCCGCCACGGCGGCGGTGGCGAGCGCACGCGTTTCGTCTGTGGCTTCCTGGCCTGCGAGAAGCGCCTGTGCAAGCCGCTGCTGGATGCCCTGCCGCGCATGCTCAGCGTTCCGCTCGGCGACGACCCCGCCACGCGCTGGCTGGTCGGTGCGCTCGAGCACGGCGCCAGCGAGACGCATGCGCCGCGGCCGGGCAGCGAGGCGGTGATGGGCCGGCTGTCGGAACTGGTCTTCGTCGAATCGCTGCGCAAGTACATCGGCTCGCTGCCCGAGCATGAGCTGGGCTGGCTCGCCGGCCTGCGCGACCCGGTCGTGGGCAAGGCACTGGCACGGCTGCACGCCGAGCCGGGCCGGCGTTGGGAAGTCGAGTCCCTCGCCCGCGAATGCGGCTTGTCCCGCTCCGCGCTTGCGGAACGCTTCGCCACCCTGCTGGGCGAGCCGCCGATGCAATACCTCGCGCGCTGGCGCATGGCGCTGGCCTCGCGCGCCCTCGCCTCGCGTAATGACGGGGTGGCGCAGATCGCGGCCGAAGTCGGCTACGACTCGGAGGCCGCCTTCAACCGCGCGTTCAAGCGCGAATTCGGCATGCCGCCGGCGGCCTGGCGACGCGCCCTGCGCGCGCAGCGCCGGCTCGGCGCGCCATCCACCCCGGAGACCTTCGCATGACCGCCCCCCTCGACAGCATCCTCGCGACCGTTGGCCACACCCCGGTCATCCGCCTGCACAAGCTCGCGCCGCCGCACGTACGCATGTACGTGAAGTGCGAGGCCTTCAACCCGATGGGCTCGGTGAAGGACCGGCTCGCGCTCGGCATCATCGAGGACGCCGAGGCCAGGGGCCTGCTCAAACCCGGCCAGACCGTCATCGAGGCCACCAGCGGCAACACCGGCATCGGCCTGGCGATGGTCTGCGCGGTGAAGGGCTATCCGCTGGTGGTGGTGATGGCGGAGAACTTCAGCGTCGAGCGGCGCCGGCTGATGCGCTTCCTCGGCGCCAAGGTGGTGCTGACGCCGGCCGCGCTGCGCGGCACCGGCATGATCGCCAAGGTCGAGGAACTGGTGGCGGCGCACGGCTGGTTCTGGACCCGGCAGTTCGACAACGAGGCCAATGCCGGGATGCACTCGCGCACCACGGCGCCGGAAATTCTCTCCGCGTTCGCGGACGAGCGCCTGGACTATTTCGTCACCGGCGTCGGCACCGGCGGCACCCTCAAGGGCGTCGCGCGCGTGCTCAAGGCCGAGCGGCCGGCCCTGAAGGTCGTCGTCTGCGAGCCCGACAACGCGCCGGTGCTGGGCAGCGGCATCGCGCAGAAGCGCGGGCCCGACGGCCGCCCGAGCGAAAGCCACCCGATGTCGCGCCCGCACGTGATGCAGGGCTGGTCGCCGGACTTCATCCCGCAGCTGACCGAGGACGCGGTCAGCGCGGGCTGGGTCGACCGCATCGTCGGTGTCAACGGCGCCGACGCGATGCGGCTGTCGCGCGAGCTGGCGCAGCGCGAGGGCATCTTCTGCGGCGTGTCGGGCGGCGCGACCCTGGCCGGCGCGATGGCGGTGGCCAAGGACGCGCCCGAGGGATCGGTTTTCCTGGCGATGCTGCCCGACACCGGCGAGCGTTACCTCAGCACGCCGCTGTTCGAGGACATCGGCGCCGACATGGATGCTTCGGAATGGGAGATCTCGCGCTCCACGCCGGGTGCGCGCTTCGACGCGCCACCGCCGGCGGCCGCGAGCGCGCCCGCCGCCACGCCCAAGGCCGCTCCAGCGCCTTCGTGGCCCGAGCCGACGCCGGAGATCCGCGACTTCGTCGCCCGCGTCGTCGCCGACGCCGAGCAACCGGTGGTCCTTTTCGCGCTGGAGTGGTGCGAGTTCTGCTGGGCCTTGCGCAAGCTGTTCGCCGCGGCTGGCATTGCCTACCGTTCGGTCGACCTGGACTCGACGGCGTACCAGCGCGAGGATCGCGGCGGCCAGATCCGCTCGGTGCTGCGCGGGATGACCGGCAGCATCACCATCCCGCAGGTCTTCGTCGGCGGCGAGTTCGTCGGCGGCTGCAGCGAGACCATGGCGGCCTTCCGCGCCGGGCGCCTCGACGCGCACCGCACCCATGCGACCGTGATCGACCCGCCGGAGCAGTTCCTGCCCGGCTGGATCCACAAACGCTGACGCTAGCCTCAGGCGGCCTGCGAGCGCCGCGCCTGGAAGTGCTCGTCGAGCAGGGCGACGTAGGCACCGACGCGTTCGACCGCGGCGGCGAGTTCGGCCTCGTCCACGTCGAAGAACCCGCACCAGAAGATGCGTTCGTCGGGGTCCTGCATGTTGATTCGGCTATGCGCGCTCAGCGAACGGTGCTCGGACACGGGGGGCTCCTGGGGAACGAGTGGGCCCATGCTGGACGCGAATGCTTGGCCGTGCGTGGTAGAACCCGCCTAGTACGGCGCGAAGCCGTTCACGGTTCGGAGTCCCGCTCGGCACTGGGATTGCCGTTCCGCGATGCAGGTCGCATAGCGTCCGCTGCGGCGATTTCGACGGAGCGATTCCGGGTCCGTCGCGCGGACTGGCCTGTTCGATTGCGGACACCGGTGTTCGCGTGCGGTCGCGCCCTCGGCGCGGGGCCGCGTGCAAGCCACTGATTGCAAAGGAAGCACGCCGCTGGCACGGCTCGTGCAGAAGCAAGGCCGACACCGCCTTCGGATGCACCCGTGGACCAAGCGATCGACCCCCGCCTGCAGGCACGCCGCCGCCAACGCACCCTGGCCGCGATCGCGCTGGCGTTGCTGGCCCTGCTGGGCGGCGCGTGGGCGGTGAACCGCGCGGTCGCGCCGAGCGTGTCGCGCGAAACGCTGCGCATCGTCGAGGTCCATCGCGGCGCGATCGCCGACACCATCAGCGCGACCGGCGTGGTGGTGCCCGTGCACGAGGAACAACTGGTGGCGCCGGCGCGCTCGCGCGTGGCCCGGGTGCTGGTCAAGCCCGGACAGGTGGTGAAGGCCGGCGACCCGCTGCTGGAACTCGACGCCAGTTCGATCCGGCTGGCGATCGACAACCTCGAGGAGCAGATCGCGCAGCAGGACATCAAGGTGCGCGCGCTCTCGCTCGACCTGGGCCAGAAGCAGAAGCAGCTGGCCTCGGAGATCGAATTGCTGGCGCTCGACCTGGAGGCCAACCAGGTCAAGCTCGAGCGCTACCAGCGCCTGCTCAAGCTGGGCGCGGTCTCGGCCAACGACGTCAACACCGTCGAGCTGGCGGTCAAGCGCAACCGGATCGAGCTGCGCCAGCATCGCGAGTCGGTGTCCGGCAGCCAGGCCGCCACCGAGACCGACATCGCCGGCGCCCGCCTGCAGGCGCAGGTGCTGCGCAAGGCGCTGGAGCAGCAGCAGGCGCTGCTGGCCCAGGCGCAGGTGCGGGCGCCCTTCGCCGGCATGGTCACCTGGCTGGTGACCGACATCGGCGCCAGCGTCGACGCCGGGCAGCAGGTGGCGAAGGTGTCCGAGCTGCGCAACTTCCGCGTCGAGGCCACCGTCTCGGACTTCTACGCGCGCTACCTCGCGCCCGGCCAGGCGGTGCGCGTGGTGTACAGCGGGCAATCAATGAGCGGCCGCGTGCAGACCGTGCTGCCGGAGATCAAGGACGGCACCGTCACCCTGGTGGTGACGCTCGACCGGCCGGACCACGCGCTGCTGCGCAACCGCCTGCGGGTGGACGCCTACATCGTCACCGCGCAGAAGGCCGACGCGCTGATCGCCGAGGCCGGCCAGGCCTTCAACGGCAAGGGCCGGCAGGAGGTCTTCCGCGTGCAGGGCAACGAGGCCCGCCGCGTGCCGGTGGAGATCGGCCTGATCGACGGCCACGCGGTGGAGATCGTCTCCGGCGCGAAGGCCGGCGATCGCCTGATCGCCTCCGACATGTCGCGCTGGCGCGAGCTCGAGCGCATCCGCATCTCCGACTGAACACCCCTCGCACCTTGCCGATCACGCGTCACGAATCCCGAATCGCGACACCAACCACGGACCCCAAAAAAATGATCCGCCTCGACAACGTCTCCAAGACCTACCGCACCGACAAGGTCGAAACCCTCGCCCTCAAGGACATCAGCCTGCACGTGAAGAAGGGCGCCTTCCTGTCGATCATGGGCCCGAGCGGCTGCGGCAAGTCCACCCTGCTCAACGTGATCGGGTTGCTGGACGCGCCGGGCGCCGGCAGCGTGGAGATCGACGGCAAGCGCGTGGCTTCCTACCGCGATCGCGAGGTCGCGGGGCTGCGCAACGCGACCTTCGGATTCATCTTCCAGAGCTTCCACCTGATCAACGACCTGTCGGTCACCGACAACGTCGAGCTGCCCCTGCTGTACCGCAAGATGTCCGCCGCCGAGCGCCGGCGCCGCGCCCGCGCCGCGCTCGAGCGCGTGGGCCTGGGCGCGCGCATGGAGCACTACCCGAACCAGCTCTCCGGCGGCCAGCAACAGCGCGTGGCCATCGCGCGCGCGATGGTCGGCGAGCCGGCCGTGCTGCTCGCCGACGAGCCCACCGGCAACCTCGACAGCCAGATGGGCGCCGAGGTGATGGACCAGCTGCTCAAGCTCAACGCCGAGGGCACCACGGTGGTGATGGTCACGCACGACGAGCGCGAGGCCCGCCGCGGCAGCGAGATCGTCCGTGTGTTCGACGGCCAGCTGGTCGCCTGAGGAGCATTGCATGTTGCGCAACTACCTGATGACGGCGTGGATGGTCTACAAGCGCCGGCCGATGTTCACCGCGATCAACCTGCTGTGCATCACCCTGACCCTGGGCGTGCTGCTGGTGGTGGCCGCGATCCTGCAGAACGCCTTCTTCCCGCGCGGGGTGGAGGGCAAGAGTCCGCGCTTCGTGCAGGTCTTCACCATGGTCAGCGAGAGCGCCGACGGCAACGGCCAGCGCCGCGGCCCGCTGGGCTACCGCATCGTCGACCGCTACCTCAAGCCGATCCAGGGCCGGCAGGCCGAGCTGGTGTCCGCCTCGTCGTCGCCGCGCACCGCCTCGGTGTACCTGGCCGACCGCGTGGTCGAGGTGATGATGCGGCGGGTGGATGGCGAGTACTGGAAGATCCTGGACTTCCACGTGCTCGACGGCCGCCTGCCCTCGATCGAGGACGTCGAGCGCGGACGCTTCCTCGCGGTGGTCAACCAGAGCACGGCGCGCAAGCTGTTCGGCGCGGCGCGGGCGGTGGGCCGCACGCTCGACGTCGGCGGCCAGGCCTTCCAGGTCGTCGGCGTGGTCGAGGACGCGATCCACGTCAATGCCTTCGCCGACCTCTGGCTGCCGATCACCACCGACCCCTCTTCCGATTTCCGCAGCCAGATGTGGGGCAGCTACACGGTCATGCTGATGGCGCGCGATGAGGCCGGCATCCCGGCCATCCAGGCCGAGGTCGCGCGGCAGGCACGCAGCGTGGTGTTCGACGACCCCAAGGCCTGGAAGACGGCCACCTTCTGGGCCGACGGCAAGCTCGACCTGTTCGCGCGCGAGCTGCTAGGCACGCAGAAGCAGGCCGATTCCGGCAAGTGGTTGCTGCTGTCGGTGATCGGTGCCGCGATGTTGCTGTTCATGCTGTTGCCGGCGCTCAACCTGGTCAACCTCAACACCGGCCGCATCCTCGAACGCAGCGGCGAGATCGGTGTGCGCAAGGCCTTCGGTGCCACCAGCCGCCAGCTGGTCTGGCAGTTCGTGGTCGAGAACATCCTGCTGTGCATCGCCGGCGGCCTGCTGGGTCTGGCCTTCGCCGCCGGCGCGCTGGCCTGGCTGGAGCACACCGGTTTCATTCCCTACCTGAAAATCCAGCTCGACCTGGCCGTGTTCGGTTGGGGCCTGCTGCTGGCGGTCGTGTTCGGCCTGCTGTCGGGCGTGGTCCCGGCCTGGAAGATGTCGCGCCTGCACCCGGTGCAGGCCCTCAAAGGAGCTGCCTGATGATCCGCCACCTGCTCAAGCCCCTGTGGAAGCGCAAGGGCCGCAACCTGCTCCTGAGCCTGGAGATCGCGCTCGCCTTCGCGGTGCTGTTCGCGATCGCGGCCGGCGTGCTGCGCCACGCCCAGCTCTACCGCGAGCCGATCGGCTTCCAATGGCAGGACGTCTGGGCCGTGCAGCTGCTGCTGCCCGACGAAGGCCCCACCGGCGCGGGCATCGACCCGGCCGTGTACGGGCGCTTCGAGCGCGCGCTGGAAGGGATGCCCGAGGTCGAGAAGGTCGGCTTCGCCGCCTACACGCCCTACGAGAACTCGGAGTGGAACACCAGCTACTACGCCGGCGACCGCAAGCTGGAGACCAACATCATCCAGGTCAGCGACGGCTTCCTCGGGGCGATGGGCATGCAGGTCGTGCAGGGACGCGCCTTCTCGGCCGCCGACGACGGCGCCTCGCCGCCGCCGGTGCTGATCAACCGCCGGCTCGCCGAGGCCGCGTTCCCGGGCCAGTCGGCCATCGGCCAGCGCCTGGCGTCCAGCGACAAGGGGCCGGACCGTGGCGAGGTGCGGGTGGTCGGCGTGGTGGAGGCCTTCCGCAACCAGGGCGAATACATGGCGCCCGGCAACTTCATCATCAGCCGCGCGCCGCCCGCCGGGAAGGCGCAATTGCGCAGCCTGCTGCTCAAGGTGCGCCCGGGCACGCCGCGCGCTTTCGAGGTCGCGCTCAGTCGCCAGCTCAAGCTGGTGCGGAACGACTGGTCCTACCAGATCTCGCCGATGCGCGACCTGCGCGACGACCAGCTGCGCAGTTCGACGCTGCCGCTGAAGATGCTCGGCGTGCTCGCGGCCTTCCTGCTGTTCATGGTGGCGTTCGGCCTGTTCGGCGTGCTGTGGCAGAACACCACCCGGCGCGTGCCGGAGATCGGCCTGCGTCGGGCGGTCGGCGCCACCGCCGCCGGCATCTACTCGCAGATCGTGGTCGAGCAGGTGCTGCTGTGCCTGCTGCCCATCCTGGCCACCCTGCTGTTGCTGGCGCAATTGCCGATCACCGGCGCGCTCGGCGAGGCGCTGACCTGGCCGCTGTTCCTGGGCGCGGGCCTGCTGGCCGCGGCGGCGATGGTGCTGGTATCGGTGGCCTGCGCTCTCTATCCTGCATGGCGGGCCAGCCGCCTGAGTCCTTCCGAAGCCCTGCACTACGAATGAGCGAGCCTGTCGCCAAGCCCTGCCTGCTGGTCGTCGACGACGACGGCTCCGTGCTGGTGTCCCTGGCCCTGCTGCTCAAGCAATCGGGCTTCGAGGTGGTCACCTGCGACGATCCCGCCCGCGTGCCTGCGCTGCTGGCCTCGCGGCGGATCGACCTGGTGCTGCAGGACATGAACTTCTCGCCGCAGACCAGCGGCGAGGAAGGCCTGGCCCTGCTTTCAACCATCAAGGCGCAGCAGCCCACGTTGCCGGTGTTGCTGATGACGGCCTGGGGCTCGATCAGCCTGGCGGTGCGCGGCGTGAAGGCGGGCGCGGCGGATTTCTTCACCAAGCCCTGGCACAACGCGCAGCTGGTCGAACTGGTGCGCACCACGCTCGACCTGGCCTCGACCGCGCGCGGCGAGGGCCATCCGGACCGGCGCGCGCTGGACGCGGAGTTCGACTTCCGTGGCATCGTGGGTGAACACCCCGCGCTGCTGCGTGTGCTCGCCACCGTCGGCCGCGTGGCGAAGACCCGCGCGCCGGTGCTGATCCTGGGCGAGAGCGGCACCGGCAAGGA
>CBININ010000051.1:0-10653 GCA_966250755.1 uncultured Gammaproteobacteria bacterium
CTCGCCCTCGATCGAGCACACCGTGTTCCTGGCCGGCCGCGAGCAGGCGCTGGCGCGCATCGACGCGGCACTGTTGCGCATCCCGGCCGCGGCCTGAGTGCGCCACGCTTGAAAGCACGGCCGGCAGGGCACACCCTAGGACGATGAGCGCCCGACACAAGCATGCGCACGGGGCGGATCCGTGCACCGATCCCGCGCACCACGTGCACGATGCGGATGCCTACGTGAGCGCGGTCGAGCAGGCCTGCGAGGCGCGCGGATTGCGGCTCACGCCCTTGCGCGCCCAGGTGCTCGGGCTGGTGGCCGCCGCCGGCAAACCCATCAAGGCCTACGACCTGCTCGACCGCATGAAGTCGGCCAGCGGCAGCACCGCGCCGCCGACGGTGTATCGCGCGCTCGACTTCCTGCTGGAGCAGGGCTTCATCCACCGCCTGGCCTCGGTGAACGCCTTCGTCAGCTGCCACCACCCGCAGGTCCGGCACTCGGTGCCCTTCCTGATCTGCGACCGCTGCCAGAATGCCGTCGAACTCGAGGACGAGCGCATCGCCCAGCTGCTGGACACCCAGGCCAAGGCGCTGGGTTTCACCCCGCGCGCCCAGACCCTGGAAGTCCACGGCGTTTGCGCGGCCTGTGCCGCCGCAGGGCCGGTCGCCGGCTGAATCCGGCCCATCGGCGGTTGCCCGGCGGCAATTGCCGTGCCCGGGCGAATGTTATATTGTATCAGTCATGAAGTCCGAGCCGCTCGCGCACCGAGCCACGCCCCACGGCGTCACCCCGCAGGGCACCGTACCCCGGGTCGCCCCTGCGTCGCGCTGGTCGCTGTCGCGCTGGGTCGACTCGCTGGGCAGTGTCGGCGCCTTGCTCTGCGCCGTCCACTGCGCCTTGCTGCCCTTTGCCCTGGTGCTGCTGCCGATGGTGGGCTTCGGCATCCTCGCCTCGCCGACCTTCGAGCGCGGCTTCGTGCTCTTCGCCACCCTGCTGGCCGTCGCCAGCCTCTGGAACGGGCACCTGCGGCACCGCCGTTACCGCGCCATGGCGATCCTCGTCCCGGGCCTGGTGCTGCTGTGGGCCGGCATCCTGGTGCCGCGCATCCACGAGGGCGCGCTGCTGCATGCCGTCACCATGAGCATCGGCGGAAGCCTGGTCGCGCTGGCCCACCTGGCCAACCTGCGCCTGACCGAGCTGCACGTCCACGACGAACGTTGCGGCCACGCCTGAGCGCCGCGCGCCCGCCGCCGGCGGCCGGCGCCCATCCCGCCCTTGCGCTTGGTCGCATTGGACGCGGATGCTAGGCTACGCGCCTGCAATACCACCTCCACGAAGGATCTCGACATGGGCAAGGGCGACCGCAAGACGGCCAAGGGCAAGCGCAACATTTCCAGCTACGGCAACTCCCGTTCGGCGACCGCCACCAAGGTCGCGACCAAGGCCGCCACCCCGGCCAAGGCGCCGGCGGTGAAGAAGGCGCCGGCGAAGAAGGCCGCCGCCAAGTAATCGCGCCGCCCGCGCGTTACCCGCGAAGCCCCGCCCCGGCGGGGCTTTTGCGTTCCTGGCCGCCGACCACCAGCGCGCGCAGCAGGGCGCCGCCGAGCCAGTAAGTGAGTTCCGCCGGGTCGCGGATGTCCCACACCGCCAGGTCCGCGCGCTGGCCGACGGCGAGGCGGCCGCGGTCGTGCAGGCCGAGCGCGCGCGCGCCGTTCACGGTGGCGCCGCGCAGGGCCTCCGCCGGCGTGAGGCGGAAGTGCGTGCAGGCCAGCGCCATCGCCAGCCGCAGCGACTGCAGCGGCGAGGTGCCGGGGTTGAGGTCGGTGGCGACCGCCATCGGCACGCCGTGCTCGCGCAGCGCCGCGATCGGCGGGCGCTGCGTTTCGCGCAGCACGTGGAAGGCCCCCGGCAGGAGCACGGCGACGGTGCCGGCGGCGGCCATCGTGCGCACGGCCTGGTCGCTGCTGTACTCGACGTGGTCGGCCGACAGGCCGCCGAATTCCGCCACCAGCGCCGCGCCGCCTAGGTCGCTCAACTGGTCCGCGTGTAGCTTGACCGGCACGCCCAGCGAGCGCGCACGTTCAAGCAGCGGCCGCAATTGCGCGGGGCTGAAGCCGATGCCCTCGCAGAAGGCGTCCACCGCGTCCACCAGGCCTTCGCCCTGCAGTCGCTCGAGCCATTGCACGCAGGCGGCGACATAGTCGTCGGGACGCCCCGCGAACTCCGGCGGCAGGGCGTGGGCGCCGAGGAAGGTGGTGCGCACGGTGATGCCGAGTGCCTCGCCCAGCCTTCGCGCGACGCGCAGCATCCGGCGCTCGCCGTCGAAGTCCAGGCCGTAGCCGGACTTTACCTCGATCGTCGCTGCGCCATCGGCGACCAGCGCCGCGGCGCGTGGCAGCGACTGCGCGAACAGTTCGTCCTCGCTGGCGGCGCGCACCTGCCGCACGCTCGACAGGATGCCGCCGCCGGCGCGGGCGATGTCCTCGTAGCTCGCGCCCTCGAGTCGCATCTGCGCCTCGCGTGCACGATCGCCGGCGAACACCAGGTGGGTGTGGCAATCCACCAGCGCAGGCGTCACCCAGGCGCCGCGCAGGTCGACGACCTCACGTGCGAGTTCCGTTGGCGGCGCCGGCAGCGACGATGCCAGGCCGACGAACGCGATGCGGCCGTCGGCGCAGGCCATGGCCGCGTTCTCGATCTCGCCGAAGCCTTGCTCGCCCGCCAGGGTCGCGAGCGAGCCGCCGTGCAGCAGCAGGTCCCACATGGGCGTGGCTGTCATCGCATCGCTCCGCTCTCGCGCAAGGGCGCCGGATCCACGCCGACGCGCGCGGCGATCGCGTCGCTGTGCTCGCCCAGGCGCGGCGGCGGCAACCGATAGACGACCGGCGTGCGCGAGAGCCGCAAGGGGCTTGCGACCATCGGTACACCGCCCAATTCGACGACCAGGCCGCGCGCTTGCGCCAGCGGATCCCGCAAGGCCTGCTGCACGCTGTTGATCGGCGCGGCGGGCACGCCGGCGTGGGCGAAGAGTTCCAGCCAATGCGCCGCCGGCCGGGTGGCGAACAACGCCGCCAGCGCCGCACACAGCGCGTCGCGATGCTGCACGCGCGAGGCGTTGTCGCGATAGTGGGGATGCTCGGCCCAGTCCGGCCGTTCGAGCGCGCGGCAGGCCGCGCGCCACAGCTTCTCGCTCGCCACCGCCAGTACGAAGCGCGCGTCGGCGGCGGCGAAGGCCTGGTAAGGCACGATGCTGGCGTGCGCATTGCCGTAGCGTGGCGCGTCCTCCCCGGTGAAGAGCACATTGCTGCCGACGTTCGCCAGCCAGCTGAGCTGGGTGTCGAACAGGGACACTTCGATGTGCTGGCCGCGCCGGCTGGCATCGCGCTCGCGCAGCGCGGCCAGGATCGCGATCGCCGCGTTCTGCCCGGTGGCCAGGTCCGCCACCGCCACGCCCACCTTGCTGGCCTCGCCATCGGCGGGCCCGGTGATGGACATCAGGCCGGCCTCGGCCTGCACCACGAAGTCGTAACCCGGCCGCTGCGCTCCCGGGCCCTCGCGGCCGTAACCGGAGATCGAGCAATACACCAGCCTCGGATTGATCGCAGCCATCGCTTCGAAGCCCAGGCCCAGGGCCTCGGCCGTGCCGGTACGGTAATTCTCGACCAGCACGTCCGCCGATCGCACCAGCGCCTCCACCAGCGGCCGCGAAGCGGGGTTGCGCAGGTCCAGCGCGAGCGAACGTTTGTTGCGGTTGCAGCAGGCGAAGTAGGCCGACAACCCGTCCTTGAACGGCGGCCCCAGCCCGCGGGTGTCGTCGCCGCCGAAGTCCTCGACCTTGATCACGTCCGCGCCGAGGTCGGCCAGCAGCATCCCGCACCAGGGCCCGGCGAGGACACGCGAGAACTCCAGGACGGTGATGCCGCTGAGCGAGGCCATGGGCCGATTGTATGCGCGCCGGGGCTAGAATTCGGCGATGAGCGACCCGACCCTGCCCGGCATCCCCAACATCCATTCGCATGCCTTCCAGCGCGCGATGGCGGGCCTGGCCGAGCGCCAGGGCGCGCCGCACGACAGCTTCTGGACCTGGCGCGAGCGCATGTACGGCTTCGCCGCGCGGCTGACGCCCGATACCCTGCGCGACATCGCCGCGCAGCTCTACGTCGAGATGCTCGAGGCGGGCTACACCGCGGTCTGCGAATTCCATTACCTGCACCACCAGCCGGACGGACGCCCTTACGCGGACCCGGCGGCGATGTCGCTGGCGCTGGTGGAAGCGGCGCGCGAGGCCGGGATCCGGCTGACGCTGTTGCCGGTGCTCTACATGGCCGGCGGCTTCGACGGCCGTGCGCTGGCGGAGCGCCAGCGCCGGTTCGGCCATGACCTCCCGGCTTACCGACGCCTCGTGGACGCCTTGCTGCCGCACGAGGACGCGACCTTGCGCATCGGCCTGGCCATGCACAGCCTGCGCGCGGTGCCGCAGGCGCCATTGCGCGAGGTGCTGTCGGATCGGCCGGGCGGGGCAGGTCGTCCGCTGCACATCCACATCGCCGAACAGGTTCTCGAGGTCGAGGAATGCGTGGCGGCTCGCGGCGCACGCCCGGTCGAGTGGTTGCTGGACCACGCCGAAGTGGATGCGGACTGGACGCTGGTGCATGCGACGCACCTGTCGGCGACCGAAATGCGCGCGCTGGCCGCGACGCCGGCGGTGGTTGCGATCTGCACCACCACCGAAGCCAACCTCGGCGACGGCCTGTTCCCGCTGGGCGATTTCCTCGCCGCAGGCGGTCGCATCGGCGTGGGCTCGGATTCGAACGTATCGGTGTCGCCGGTGGAGGAGCTGCGCTGGCTCGAGTACGGGCAGCGCCTCGCGTTGCGCGCCCGCAACATCGCCGCCAGCGCGTCGGAGCCCAGCGTGGGCAAGCGCCTGCTCGAGGCGGCGGTCGCTGGCGGCCGTCAGTCGGCCGGCCAGCCGGGCCAGGAGGGCGACGCGATCGTCCTCGACGGCGACAACGCGTGGCTGGCGGGCGTGCACGCCGCGGACCTGCATGACCGTTTCGTCTTCGCCGGCAACCAGCCGCTGGTGCGGGAGGTGCGCGTGGGCGGCCGGGTCGTCGTCAGCGAGGGCCGGCACCCGCGTCGCGAGGCGATCTCCGCGCGTTTCCGCGCGGCAATGCGTTCGCTATTGGCGGACTGACGGTCGCCGCGGCGCGAGTTCCCGCGCCGCCTGCAGGATGTCCGACACCAGGCCGGCGGCAGTGATCTCCGCACCCGCGCCGGGTCCGCCGAGTGCGAGCGGCGCGCGCGACTGCCATTCGGTGCGCACTTCCACCCGGTTCTCGCCCGGGGCGAGCCGCGCGAATGGCGAGTCCCCGGGCAGTGATCGAACACCAATGCGCCCACCCGCGGCGTCCGCCTCCGCCATCACCACCAGGCGCTCGCCGCGGGATCGCGCGGCGGTGATGCGGTCCTGCCAGCCGACATCCGCGAGGGCGAGCGCGGCCTCGGGCGTCTGGCCGGGACGCGGCGCATCGCACAAGGCCTCGATGCGCAGATCGGCCGCCTCGAGCGCGAAGCCGGCTTCGCGCGCGAGCACCAGCAGCTTGCGCGACAGGTCGCGCGCGGCGAGGTCCTCGAAGGGATCGGGCTCGGTCAAACCCAGCGCCCGCGCCTCCGCAACGGCGGCGGAGAAGGCCAGGCCTTCGTGGAGGCAATGCAGCACGTGGCTCAGCGAGCCCGACAACACGCCGCGCAAGGATTCGATGCATTCGCCGCGCAGGCGCAGGTCGCGGATGGGACCCAGCACGGGGATGGCCGCGCCCACGGTTGTCTCGTAGCGATAGGGCGCGGCGCCGAGCCGTGCGAGCGCCTGCAGCTGGCGGTAATGCGCGAACTCGCGCGCATTGGCGCGCTTGTTGGCGGCCACCACGCCGACGCCGGCGCCGAGCAGGCGCGGATACCAGTCGGCGATCTCCTCGCTGGCCGTGCAGTCCACCAGCAGGCAAGGGCCGCGTCCCGGTCGGCAGAGCGCGTCGAGCAGGCGCTCGCTGTCGCCGGGATCGCGCGCGGACCCGGCGTCCTCGAGCGCGGCCCCCAGGCCGTCGAGATCGACGGCCAGGAGTCGGCGGTCGAAGGCGGCGACCACGCGCAGGTCCAACCCCTCGTTGTCGCGCAGCCAGGCCTGCCGCCGCGCCAGTTGCGCACGCAGCGCGGTGCCGACCTGGCCGCGCGCGCCAGCGATGACCAGGTCGACGCGGGTGCGTGCGAGCGCAGCCGTGGGTGGGGGAGCAGGCGCGGGCTGCGGCTCGGCACGGACGGCGGTGGTGGGATCGAACATGGCGGACTCCAGGGAAGAGGAGGACGCCGCGACGGCTGGACGGGAGCGAAGGGGAGGGGCGCGCGACCGGCCAGGCCGTCGCGGCGCCCGGACATCAGCCGCAGGCGGGCTGAGGCGAAGGGCGACGCACGGCCATGGGCATGCGCATTCGAAGGGTCGGGCAGGGCAGATGTACGTTCATCGCGATATAGAGATATATCGCTCCGTCCTGCTTGTCAAGCCCGTCGGCGGGCCCGCGTCATGCCGCGCGCAGCAGGTGCAGGCCCGCAACCACCAGCACCACCGCCAGCAGGCGCTTGATCGCCACCGGCGGCAGGCGCCGGCTGCCCAGCCAGGAGCCCAGCGAGCCGCCGAGCACCGCCGCGCCCGCCAGCGGCCAGGCCAGCGCCGGGATGGACTTTGCGGCACTCATGTTGCCCGCCAGCCCAGCCAGCGAATTGACCAGGATGAAGACCACCGAGGTGGCGGCGACCGTCTTCGTCCGCGCCCAGCGGCACAGCAGCATCAACGGCGTAAGGAAGATGCCGCCGCCGGTGCCGGTCAGCCCCGCGAACAGGCCGAGCGCGCCGCCGGACGCCAATGCGATCGCCAGCGGCGGCTCGCCGCGCGGCGCATCGTCGCCGGGCCGCCAGAAGAAATTGGCCGCCGACAGCAGCAACACCACGCCCACCGCGCGCTTGAACCAGAGGGTCGGCAGGTCGAGCGCGCCGCCGACGAAGGCCAACGGGATCGAGAGCAGGGCGAAGGGCCAGAACAGGCGCCAGCGGAAATGGCCGGCGCGCACGAACTGCACCGCGCCGATGCTGGCCACGATGACGTTGAGCAGCAGCGCGGTCGGCTTGATCAGTGCCGGCGAGAGCGAGGCCAGGCCCATCACCGCGATGTAGCCGGAGGCGCCGGCATGGCCCACCGAGGAATAGAGGAAGGCCACCACGGCGACCGCCAGCACCAGCCACCCCAGGTGTTCGACCACGCTGCGCTCCCTCGTTGCCCGCCGCAGTCTAGCGCGGCCCGGCGAACCGCGAGGCGACCACGCCGCCGCCTATAATCGAACTCTCGGCCACAGCGCCGCCCGTTCCCAGGGATCTCCCATGTCCGCCTCCCGCCACGACCCGTCCCGCCGCATCCGCGCACCGCGCGGCAACACGCTGTCCTGCCGCAGCTGGCTCACCGAGGCCGCGTACCGGATGATCCAGAACAACCTGGATTCCGAAGTCGCCGAACGGCCCGAAGATCTGGTGGTTTACGGCGGCATCGGTCGCGCGGCCCGCGATTGGGCCTGCTACGACCGGATACTGGAGACCCTGCGCACCTTGGAGGACGACCAGACGCTGCTCGTGCAATCCGGCAAGCCGGTCGGCGTGTTCCCCTCGCATCCGGACGCGCCGCGCGTGCTGATCGCCAACTCCAACCTGGTGCCGCACTGGGCGACCTGGGAACACTTCAACGCCCTCGATCGCAAGGGCCTGATGATGTACGGGCAGATGACCGCGGGCAGCTGGATCTACATCGGCTCCCAGGGCATCGTGCAGGGCACCTACGAGACCTTCGTGGAGATGGGACGCCAGCATTACGGCGGCGACCTCACCGGCAAGTGGATCCTCACCGCGGGCCTCGGCGGCATGGGCGGCGCGCAGCCGCTGGCGGCGTCGCTGGCCGGCGCTTGCTCGCTGACGATCGAGTGCCAGCAGAGTCGCATCGACATGCGCCTGCGCACGCGCTACGTGGACGAACAGGCGCGCGACCTCGACGACGCGCTGGCGCGCATCCAGGCGCACTGCGACGCGGGTCGCGCGGTATCGGTCGCGCTGCTGGGCAACGCGGCGGAGATCCTGCCGGAACTCGTGCGCCGCGGCGTGCGCCCCGACGCGGTGACCGACCAGACTTCCGCGCACGATCCGCTGCACGGCTACCTGCCCGCGGGCTGGACGCTCGAGCAGTGGTTCGACCGCCAGAAGACCGATCCGGCGTCGGTGGTGGAGGCGGCCAAGCATTCGATGCGCGTGCACGTGGAAGCGATGCTGCATTTCGAGGACCAGGGCATCCCGACCTTCGACTACGGCAACAACCTCCGCCAGATGGCGCACGACGTCGGCTGCCAGGACGCCTTCGACTTCCCCGGTTTCGTGCCCGCCTATGTGCGGCCGCTGTTCTGTCGCGGCGTCGGGCCGTTCCGCTGGGTTGCGCTCTCGGGCGATCCCGAGGACATCTACCGCACCGACGCGAAGGTGAAGGAGCTGATCCCCGACAACCCGCACCTGCACCGCTGGCTGGACATGGCGCGCGAGCGCATCCAGTTCCAGGGCCTGCCGGCGCGCATCTGCTGGGTCGGCCTGGGCGACCGGCATCGCCTGGCGCTGGCCTTCAACGAGATGGTGCGCAAGGGCGAGGTATCGGCGCCGATCGTGATCGGCCGCGACCACCTCGACTCCGGTTCGGTGGCCTCGCCCAACCGCGAGACCGAGGCGATGCTGGACGGCAGCGATGCGGTCTCCGACTGGCCGCTGCTCAACGCGATGCTGAACGTCGCCGGCGGTGCCACCTGGGTGTCGCTGCACCACGGCGGCGGCGTGGGCATGGGCTACAGCCAGCACAGCGGCGTGGTGATCGTGGCCGACGGCAGCGAAGCCGCCGACCGCCGGCTCGGCCGCGTGCTCTGGAACGATCCGGGAACGGGCGTCATGCGCCACGCCGACGCCGGTTACGAAATCGCGCGCGAGTGCGCGCGCAGCCAGGGGCTGGTGTTGCCGATGCTGGACTGAGGGCAAGCGGCGGTGGCGCGCGAGCCAGAGCGCCGATCGCTCACTTGTTTCGCGGAGGCGGTCACGTCGGTTTTTTGGCCGAGTGCTATCCTCTCCGGGCTGCCTTACCAGGGACGGAAAGGCCGAGTGCGGCCGTCGGCCGTTCCCGTCTTCCGGAAAGGTGCTTGCGTGTCCAAGTCGTCGTCCCGTCGTGCGTTCATGAACCTGGTCCTGGGCCTGATCGTGGCCGTCGCCTGCGTCCCCGCGGCGTCGGCCAACGGGCTCGCCAAAAAAGTCGAGCCGCGCTTCGACGGCTTCATCGTCCAGTTCAAGCCCGGCTCGGCGCCGCGCCATGACGCCGCGGCGCGCCAGCGCGTGCTCGACGGCCCCGGGCGCGCCCTGGGCCTGAGCATCAACCCCGTGCGACGGCTGGGAATCGGCGCCGACCTCGTGCGCACGCACCGCAAGCTGCGTTTCGCCGAGGCCGAGGCCTTGATGAACCGCCTGCGCCGCGATCCCGACGTGGCCTTCGTCGAGATCGACCGTGTGATGAAGCCGACCCTGGTGCCGAACGACACCTACTACAACGGCAACCAGTGGCATTACTACGAAGCCACCGGCGGCATCGGCCTGCCACCTGCCTGGGACCTGGCCACCGGCAGTGGCGTCGTGGTGGCGGTGCTCGACACCGGCATCACCAACCATTCCGACCTCAACGCCAACCTCGTCACCGGCTATGACTTCATCGCCGACGTGCCGACGGCAGGCGATGGCAACGGCCGCGACGCCGACCCGAGCGACACCGGCGACTGGGTCACCGCCGACCAATGCGGCGAAGGCGAGCCCGCCGAGCCTTCGACCTGGCACGGCACCCACGTGGCGGGCACGATCGCCGCCATCACCAACAACAACAAGGGCGTGGCCGGCGTGGCTTTCAACGCCAAGGTGATGCCGTTGCGCGTGCTCGGACATTGCGGTGGCCTGAGCTCGGACATCGCCGACGCCATCGTCTGGGCGGCCGGCGGCAGCGTCTCGGGCGTACCGGCCAACGCCAATCCGGTCGAGGTCATCAACCTGAGCCTCGGCGGGCCGAACAGCTGCGGCCCGTCCACCCAGGCCGCGATCAACTACGCGGTGAACGCGGGCGCGGTGGTGGTGGTGTCGGCCGGCAACGACGGTGCCGACGCGCTCGGATACGAACCCGCCAATTGCGCGAACGTCATCACCGTCGCCGCCACCACGCGGGCCGGCGCGAAGGCCGACTTCTCCAACTTCGGCGCGGCGGTGGACGTCTCCGCGCCCGGCGGCGGCGACAGCAGCTTCATCGCCTCCACCTGGAACAACGGCACCGAGGGGCCCACCACCGAGGCTTACATCGGCATGCAGGGGACCTCGATGTCGGCGCCACACGTGTCGGGCGTGGCCGCCTTGATGCAGAGCCTGTCGCCCGGTTCGCCGGCCGCGGTCGAGAGCGTCATCAAGAGCACCGCGCGGGCGCTGCCGGTGGCCTGCCCGCAGGGTTGCGGCAGCGGCATCGTCAATGCGCTTTCCGCGGTGACCAGTGTCGGCGGTGGCGCCCTGATCGTTTCCGAC
>CBININ010000052.1:0-10639 GCA_966250755.1 uncultured Gammaproteobacteria bacterium
CGACGTGGCCGCGCAGTTGCGCGAGAGTCTGGCCAACCTGCAGGCGCTGCTGGACGAGGGCAGCGCGCGCTGTGGCAGGCGCTTCACCTTCGAAGGCTGCGAGGCGCTGCGCGTCTACCTGCGCGAGCCCGTGGACCTGGTCGAGGCGCAGCAGGTGATCGCGGCGAGCGCGCTGCCAGCCGATCGCGTGGTGTACCTGCACGGCGACGTGTGCCGGCGCGAGCTGGCCGTGGAGCTGGAAGGCGTGTTCGCGGCATGAGGCCCGAAGGCTCCAGGCACCGGCGCCTGTGGCCGTGGTTGCTGTCGGCTTTCGGCCTGGCTGTCGCCGGCTGCGTGATGCTGGTCAGTGCCGTCGCAACGGCCTCGCTGAGGTTCGGCGAGTGCGGATCCAGCCACCTGGGCGCGTCCGATCCCTACTGCCGCGTCGGCGCGCGGCTATTGCTGATGAGCTATGGCGTGCTCTCGCTTGCGCTGGTGCTGGCCACCATCGCGCTGTGGCTGCGCGCGCGGCGCAAGCCTTGATCGTGGACCGCGACGGCGACATCGACTACTCCCGTTACACCCGGCGCGAGCAACACCGCTACCGCCGCTTCGCCAGAATCCTGAGCTGGGTGGGATGGGGTGCCTTCGGCGTTTCCCTGGCATGGGGCGTGTTCGCGTGATGCTCCGGCCCGATGCTGGCCTGGCGTCGGTCACCGCTGCCGCGCTACCCGACGGTGCGTTGCTGCAGCGGTACCGGGACGGCCCCGCGTATACCGACTGCTACGCCGTGGATGTCGGCCGCCCGGTGACGCTGGCCGGCTTCGTGGAGGCGTTCTACACCGGCAGCGTTTTCCGGATCGAACGTTGGCTACTGCGTTGGTTGGTGTCGCGGCCGTCGACTGATCAACAGGCGCGCGATGTCGCAGAGTGCCGCAGCGACCGATTTGCAGCCTGGGACGTGGAGGATCGCCGGCAGGATCAGCTGATGATGCGCGACCTGCACGGTCGAACACGGTCGTGGTTCATGATCGCGCCGGGAGGGACGCCCGGTACGACCCGGCTCTACTTCGGCTCTGCCGTCGTAGCCAGGACGGATGCGTCAGGTGTACCGCGGTTGGGCCCGGCGTTCCACGCCCTCAGCGGCTTCCACCGCGTCTACTCGCGCGTGCTCCTTGGCGCGGCACGCTCGCGACTCGACCGATCGGCATGAAGCTGCCGGCCTGCCCCGTCAGCCGCCCAACCGCACCCACACCGGCGCATGGTCGCTCGGCCGCTCCCAGGTCCGCGGCTCGCGATCGATGCCCACCTCGACCACGGAATTCTTGAGCGCCTCGCTCACCAGCACCAGGTCGATGCGCAGGCCGTGCTTGCGGCGAAAGGCGCCCATCCGGTAGTCCCACCAGCTGTAGTGGCCGGGTTCGTCGTTGTGCAGGCGGAAGCTGTCGTGCAGGCCGAGCGAGAGCATGGCCTGCAGCGCGGCGCGCTCGCCGGCGGAACTGTGGATGCTGTCGGCGTTCCAGACCAGGGGATCGTGGGTGTCGCGGTCCTCGGGCGCGATGTTGAAGTCGCCGAGCACCACCAGTTTCGGATTCCTGCGCAGTTCCTCCGCCAGCCAGGCGCGCACCGCCTCGATCCAGCGCAGCTTGTAGGCGTACTTCTCGCTGCCGACCGACTGGCCGTTGACCACGTAGAGGTCGACGATGCGCACGCCGTTGACGGTCGCGGCGATGACGCGCTTCTGCTCGTCCTCCAGGCCCGGCACGCCGTAGACCACGTCGCTGGGGGGCTCGCGGCTGAGGATGGCCACGCCGTTGTAGGTCTTCTGCCCGCAGAACACGCTGCGGTAGCCGGCCTCGGCCAGCGCGCCGTCGGGGAACTTCGCGTCTTCGAGCTTGGTTTCCTGCAGCGCGACCACGTCCGGCTGCGCGGCGCGCAGCCAGTCGAGCAGGTGCGGCAGGCGCACGTTGAGCGAGTTCACGTTCCAGCTGGCGATCTTCATGCGCCAGATGCTAGCCGAACAGCGTCGGCTGCGCGCCCTCCCCCGGGTAGGTCAGGCGGCCGTCCACGACGCGCGCCGGCGGCGTCCACGGATGCTCGCGCCAGGGCTTCTCGCTTTCCACGTGCCGCACCTCGATGCCGCGCAGTTTCAGCACGTCGGCCACCAGCCCGCGGTGGCAGCGCCACCACACCGCTTCCGAACACATGATGGCAGTGCGCTTGCGCGCGGCCAGCGCCAGCAGCTTCGCCATGCCGTCGGCGAACTCGATGCTGGACAGGTGGTCGGCGTAGCCGCGGAAGGCCGCGTTGCGCCAGCCCGCATGCGGCGACTCGGGCTTGGGCGAGCGGCGGCCGCCGAGCTGCGGCAGCCAGAGGTAGTCGAAGCCGGCTTGCTTCAAGGCCGGCTCGAGCAGTTCGCGGCCGAAATGCGGATGCCGGCGCGAGCCCGGAAAGCGGCGCACGTCGGCGATCGCTTCGATCCCGTGGGCCGACAGCATGGCCAGGAACTCGTCCCAGGCCCTGGTCGAGTGGCCCAGGGTCCATACGGTGGTGGGCTGGTCCATGGCCTCACTTTGGCAGGCCCTGCATGAACCGCCGTTCAAAACCGCCGCCACCCCCGGACCGCGACGGTGGCATCCTAGTCGCCCGCGTTTATCGAGGAGTGGGCGAATGGACTGGGTGGACCTGCGCAGCGACACGGTCACCCGCCCGGGCGAGGCCATGCGCGCCGCCGGCGCCGCCGCGCCGGTGGGCGACGACGTGTTCGGCGAGGACCCCACGGTCAACGCCTTCCAGGCGCATGTCGCATCGGCGCTGGGCTTCGAGGCCGGCCTGTTCGTCCCGACCGGCACCCAGTCCAACCTGCTGGCGCTGATGGCGCACTGCGAGCGCGGCGACGAATACCTGGTCGGCAGCGAGGCCCACACCTACAAGTTCGAGGGCGGCGGCGCGGCGGTGCTCGGCTCGATCCAGCCGCAGCCGATCGCGCAGGCCGCCGACGGCACGCTGCCGCTGGAATTGGTCGAGCGTGCGATCAAGCCGCTGGGCGACCCGCACTTCGCGCGGACACGGCTGCTGGCGCTGGAGAACACCTGGTGGGGGCGCGTGCTGCCACAAGCCTATGTCGTCGAAGCCGGCGCGCTGGCGCGCAGGCACGGTCTCGGCTTCCACCTCGACGGCGCCCGGCTGTTCAACGCCGCGGTCGCCAGCCACGTGTCCGCGCGCGAACTCGCCGCGCCCTTCGACTCGGTCTCGGTATGCTTCTCCAAGGGCCTGGGCGCGCCAGTCGGTTCCATGCTGCTGGGCTCGAACGACCTGGTCGAGCGCGCGCGCCGCTGGCGAAAGGTAGTGGGCGGTGGCTGGCGCCAGGCCGGCATCGTCGCAGCGATGGCCGCGCATGCCTTCGACCACCAGGTCGCCCGCGTCGCCGACGACCACCGGCGTGCCTTGCAGCTGGCGGAAGGCCTGCGCGAGCTGCCCGGCGTCACGGTGGACGGCCCGCACACCAACATGGTCTTCGTCACCGTGCCCGCCGACCGCCTCGTGGCACTGAAGCAGCACCTCGCCGACGCCGGCGTGCTGATCGCGGCGCGCAGCCCGACGATCCGACTGGTGACGCATCTCGACATCGACGACGCCGGCATCGCGCGCGCGATGGCGGCGTTCTCCCGCTTCTTCGGCCGGGCGTGACCGCCCGGGCGACGCGGCTCAGAACTTCCCGGACAGCGTGAAGGACAGGATCGGACCGATCCGGCGATGCCGGTCCTCGAGGAAATCGACCGGTCCGGTGCGCCGGTCGAGGTACACGGTCCGATCCCACATGCTGGTGGCGCCAAGCGCATTGCCGAGGGTCGCGCGTGCCGTCAGGCCGTGCCAATCCTTGCGCTCGAGGTAGAGGCTTCCCCATACCGGGCCCTCCCACTGCCGACCGACTTCGCTCAGTCGGTAATCGCGGGCGTAGAAGCTGTAATCGAGTGAACCGCCCCATGCCCAGCGCGTGTCGGGAACGTCCTGGCGCCAGGCCAGGGAGGCCAGCTGCTTGAGGTTGTTGCTGATCGGACGCTCCTCCCCGGTCAGCGGGTCCGTCACCTTGCTGCGTTCGAACTGCACTTGCGCATCGATCCTGGCGCCCCGCCAGCCGAAGGGATCCATGGTGAACGTGCCTTTCCACTCCACCCCATGGACCGAGGCGCGATCGATGTTGCCGGGGCTTTCGCCGTCGACGCCGATAGGGATGATGTCGACGATGTCGTCGATGCGCTGGCGGTAGGCCCGCAGCGTCGTATTTCCGTAGCTTCCCAGGTCGCGCACCGCCTCGACCTCGAACTCCCAGGTCTGGGGCGGCACCAGTTCGGGATTGCCGGCGTTCTGCTGGCCCTGGTTGAGGTCGACGGAGGCCAGGAAGTCGTAGAAGTCGAGCTGCCCGACGCGGCGCTGCAGCTTCATGTTCACATCCAGCCTGGCGTTCGGCTTCCAGGCCAGCGAGACCAGGCCCTTGGGCCGGCGGAACGCGCGGGTCAGGCCGCCGGCCCCGGCCTGCTCGAGCCGCGAGTACTCCGCGCCGGCGCTGACCTGCAGCGTGAGGTCCGGTCGCAGCGAGCGGCCGTAGGTCCCCATCACCTCGTAGCGGTCCTCCTGCACGGTCGCGGTGCCCCCCGGCAGGGGGACCGGTTGGTAGACGCCACCCGGGTCGCGCAGGAACAGCTCCGACACCAGGTCCAGCCGATTGAAGGCGTACTCCGCCGACACCTGCCAGTCGCCGTGGGCCTTCCAGCGGTACTCCATGCGACCGATGCGCTCGGTTTCCTCGCCCTCCTGGCGGAAGCGATCGCCCTCCACGGGCGTGTCGTCGTCATACCGCGTTTCGACCGTGGTTTCCGACGGCGTCCGCGTGAAGCGGTCGAGCCCGATCAATTTCAGTCTTCCGCGGCCCAGGCCGAACTCGTAATCGCCACCGAGTTCGTAGTTGTGCCCGCCGTCGCGCGAGCGCACGCTGCGCTCGCGATCGGGCAGGCCGGGACCGGTGCGCGTGCCGTCCTCGACGTAGGTCGAGACCAGCTTCTGCACCGAGGCATTGAGGTTGCCGATGCGCCCCTTGGCGTCGTGGTAGCCGAGCCGCGCGGTCAGCCGCGGGCGGTCGGTCTCGCCGGTCCACACGTCGTCGCGCACCTCGCGCAGGCTGCCATCGGCATTGAAGATGTCGGTGCCGCCGCCGGCGCCGCTGTGGTTGGCGTTGTTGTCCAGGCCGATGCTGTAGTCCAGCAGCGGCCGCGAACCGCTGACGGAGATCTCGGCACGGGTGAGCTGCGGGTCGGTGTAGTAGCGGCGGACGTCCGGCCGCCATTTCCATGAACCGCTCAAGCCACCGGGCTTGGTCACGACGTTGGCCACTTGTCCCGACAAGCCGGGGATGTCGAGCTTGGCGCCGTCGATGATTTCGATCCGCACCAGGTTGGCGGCGGGGATCTTGGCCAGCTCGCCGAGCACGTCGTTGGACTTGCCCGACAGCCGCTGGCCGTTCAGCAGCACGTTGCCGGTGGCCTGGCCCATGCCCCGCTCCTGCACCACCTCGCGGATGACGAAGCCGGGCACCTGTTGCAGCATGTCCAGGGCATTGCGCGGCGCGTAGCGCTCGAAGTCGGCGGGCGTGAAGACACGGCTGCCTGCCACGGCCGGCTTGTCCGGCGGCGCGTCCTGGGCGAAGGCGGCGGGCGCGCAGAGCAGCGCGGCGATGGCAAGACGCAAGTGCAATGCAGGCACGCCGGACTCCCTGGCAGGCACCGGGCGGCGCCCGGCGTTCCAAGGGTCCGATGCGGATCGCCTGCAAAGGGTTTAACGGCGGCGCGCGATGCCGCCTCAGGCCGCCAGCCCGTGACTGCGAAGCAGGGCCTCCGGCTGCGGTTCGCGGCCGCGGAAGGCGATGAAGCTCTCCAGCGCGGGGCGTGAACCGCCGACGGCGAGGATTTCGCGCCGGTAGCGCGCCCCCGTCTCCGGATCGAACACGCCCGCCTCCTCGAAGGCTGAGAATGCATCCGCGCTCAGCACTTCGGCCCACAGGTAGCTGTAGTAGCCCGCCGAGTAGCCGCCGCTGAAGATGTGGGTGAAGGCGTGCGGGAAGCGGTGCCACTCGGGCGGGAAGACCACGGCCACTTCCTCGCGGACTTCATCCAGCAACTCGAGCGTGCGCGCGCCGCGCGCGGTATCGAACTCGTGGTGCAGCCGGAAATCGAACAGCGCGAACTCCAGCTGCCGCATCAGGAACAGGCCGGCGTGGAAGTGCCGCGCTGCCTGCATCTTTTCAAAAAGCGCCTGCGGCAGCGGCTCGTCGGTCCGCCAGTGGCGCGCGAAGCCGTCCAGTGCCTCGCGCTGCCAGCCGAAGTTCTCCATGAACTGGCTGGGCAGTTCCACCGCATCCCACTCCACGCCGTTGATGCCCCCCACGCTGGGCCAGTGCACCTCGGTCAGCAGGTGGTGCAGGCCGTGGCCGAACTCGTGGAACAGCGTGAGCACCTCGTTGTGCGTGAGCAGCGGCGGCTTGTCGTCGGCCGCCGGTGGGAAGTTGCAGGTGAGGAAGGCGATCGGGCGGCGCCGGCCCTGGGCTTCGAGCAACGGCGCGCGGCACACGTCCATCCAGGCGCCGCCGCGCTTGCCCTCGCGGGCGAAGTGGTCGAGGTAGACGCCGGCGCGCACGCTGCCGTCGGCGTCGAGCACGTCGAAGTACTGCACGTCGGGATGCCAGGTGTCGACATCGTCGCGCTCGGCCAGGCGCGCGCCGAGCACGCGCTCGGTAAGGTCGAACAGCCCCTTCATGACCTTGGGCAGCGGGAAGTACGGCTTGATGTCTTCCTCCGAGAACGCGTACTTCGCCTCGCGCAGCTTCTCGCTGGCGTAGCCGACGTCCCAGGGGTGCAGCTCGGCGAGGCCGAGCTCGGCCGCGGCGAAATCGCGCAGGGCCTGCAACTCCTGCTGCGCCACCGGCTTGGCCTTGGCGGCGAGGTCCCGCAGGAAGGACAGCACGCGCTCCGGCGAGCCGGCCATCTTGTCCTGCAGCGACAGTTCGGCGCTCGACGCGAAGCCCAGCAGCGCGGCGGCCTCGTGGCGCAGCGCCAGGATGCGCTCGATGCGCGCGCTGTTGTCGTGGGCGCCGCCGTGCGGCCCCTGGTCGGAGGCGCGGGTGTTGTAGGCGGTGTAGACCTGCGCGCGCAGCGCGCGGTCGTCGGCGTGGGTCAGGATGGCCTGCACCATCGGGCCCTTGAGCGTGGCCAGCCAGCCGTCCTTGCCACGCGCGGCGGCGGCTTGCGCGAACATGGCCCGCGCCGAGGGCGGCAGGCCGGCGAGTTCGTCTTCCGACAGCGGCCGCGTCCACGCGTCCGTGGCGTCGAGCACCGCTTCCTCGAACTCGGTCTCGACCTTGCTCAGTTCGTTCTGGATGTCGCGGAAACGGCTGCGCGCCGGCTCCTCCAGCGCCACGCCCGAGAGGCGGAAGTCGCGCAGGCTGTCCTCGACCAGGGTCTGGCGCGCACGGTCGAGGGCGTCGAAGCCCGCGCCCTCGCGCACCGCCCGCACCGCCTCATACAAGCCCCGGTTCTGCCCAAGCGTGGTGCCGAACTCGGTGATCTTTTCCAGCGCCGCACCGTAGGCCTCGCGCAACTCGGGCGAGTCCTTGACGCCGTGCAGGTGCGAGACCGGCGCCCAGGTGCGCGACAGCCGCTCCTCGGCGGCCTCCAGCGGGGCGATCAGCGAGGCGAAGTCGCGCGCCGTCGGATCGGCAACGAGCCGGTCCACCAGGGCCTGGTAATCGGCCAGCACCGCCTCGATCGCGGGCAGCACCTGCGCGGGCGCGATGGCGGAGAACCGGGGAAGCTCGCCATCGGCGAGCAGCGGGTTGTCGCGGTCGGCGCCGGCGGTGGAGGTCGTGTTCATCCCCCCAAACTGGCGGGAACCGCGGGCGATTTCAAGCGCCCGCGGCCGATGGGATGCGATCCACCGACGCTCAGACGCGGTCGGCCCGCATCCTCGCCACGTCCAGCGGCTGGATCCTGTCCACCTGGCACCGCAGGGCCCCGATGCGCACGTCGCCCGAGCCCGCGCGTACCTGCCCGAGGATCGCGCCCACCCCGCCGATCTCGAACACGACGCGGCCTGGCAGGTCCTCGCAGGATTCGCGCAGGGTCAGCAGGTAGGCCGAGCTCGGCCGGGTCCAGACCACCAGTTGGCGTCCGTTGGTGCGCTGCCAGTTGTAAAGGTGGCGGTAGGTGAAGCCGGCCACCGGCGGCCCGGCGTAGGGCGTGTAGTCGGTGGCGGGGCGCTTGGCTTCGGCGACGCTGGCGGACGCGACGAGCGCCAGGCCGAGCAGCATTGCTGGGGTTTTCATGGCAGCCTCCGTGACGGGTGCCACGCCACTGTAGATCGCCGTCGTGCAACTTGCATGGGCCGTCAGGCGGCCGCTTCATGCGCAATTCAGCGAGTGAGCCAGGCCACGATACGCCTTGCCAGCCCGGAGTACGGCGTGTCGAACAGACCCATGCCGTTGAAGCGCGACTGGTAGAGCACCGGCATCACCTTGCTGAAAGTCAGGAAGCCGGCATGGCCGTGGTAGGCCCCCATGCCGCTGGCGCCGACGCCGCCGATCGGGAACTCGTTCTGCCCGAACTGGATCAGCACGTCGTTGATGCAGGCCATGCCGGCGCTGACGCGGTCGAGCGTGCGCCGCACGCGCTCGTCGTCGCGATCGAAGGCGTAGAAGGCCAGCGGCTTGTCGCGGCCCAGCACGTAGGCCACCGCCTGTTCGTGGCTGTCGTAGCTCTTCACCGGCAGCAGCGGGCCGAAGATTTCCTCGCGCATCACCGTCGCCTCGTCGGGCGGATCGATCAGCACGGTCGGCGGGATCAGCTGCAGTCCGGGCGGGGCCTGGTCCGCGCCGGCGGCATGGCGCCGCACCGCCACGCCGCGCTGCTGCGCATCGGCCAACCAGCCGCGCAGGCGCTCGGCCTGGCGCGCATTGATCGTGGTGGTGTAGTCGGCGTCCGTGCCCAGGTCCGGAAAGCGCCGGGCCAGGCTGGCCAGGTAGGCCTCGACGAAGGCGTCGCGTTGGTCGCGCGGCACGAGCACGTAATCGGGCGCCACGCAGGTCTGGCCGCCGTTGAAGCACTTGCCGAAGGCGATGCGGTCCGCCGCGTGCTCCACCGGGTAGTCGGGCGCGACCAGGGCCGGGCACTTGCCGCCGAGCTCCAGCGTGACCGGGGTGAGGTTCTGCGCGGCCGCGGCCATCACCAGCTTGCCCACCGCGGTGGAGCCGGTGAACAGCAGGTGGTCGAAGGGCAGGCGGGTGAACGCCGCCGCGACCTCGTGGCCGCCGCGCACCACCACCACCTCGTCCGGCGTGAAGACCTCGCCCACCAGGCGCGCAACCAGGGCGTCCACCCGCGGGGTGAATTCGGAGGGCTTGAGCATCACCCGGTTGCCGGCGGCGAGCGCGTTGACCATCGGCAGCACCAGCAACTGGAACGGGTAGTTCCAGGGGGCGACGATGCCCACCACGCCGAGCGGGCCATGGCGCAGTTCGCCACGGGCGGGACGGAAGGTCAGGTTGACGGCGGCGCGGCGCGGCCGGGCCCAGCGGCGCAGGTGCCTGCGGGTGTGGCGGATCTCGTCCAGCGTCACCATGATCTCGGCGCCCAGCGTTTCCATCGGCGAACGCCGGCCGAAGTCCGCGTTGCAGGCTTCGATGAGTTCGGGCCCGATGCGACGCACGGCCTGCTCCAGCCGCTCCAGTAGCGAGAGCCGCTCCGCGACACTGGGAATGTGCGCCAGGTGGGCCGCCCGCAGGCGGTCGAAGGCCGGGCGCAACTCGTTGATCGGGGTCTCGGGCAAGTCCATGGCGCGAGTCTAGCGCGCGCCCGTGGCGGCGGCGCGAAGCCGGCGGCGGCTAGAATGGGCCATGGCCATCCGCAGCTTCCAGGGCATCGCGCCCACCCTCGGCGCCCGGGTCTACGTGGACCCCGCCGCCACCGTCATCGGCGACGTCGTGCTGGGCGACGACGTCTCGATCTGGCCCGGCACCGTGGTGCGCGGCGACGTCAACTTCATCCGCATCGGCGATCGCACCAACGTCCAGGACGGCACGGTCATCCACGTCACCCACGACGGGCCCTACGGCAAGCCGGGCGGCTTCGCCACCGTCATCGGCGCCGACGTCACCATCGGCCACGGCGCGATCGTGCACGCCTGCGTGGTCGAGGACGCCTGCCTGATCGGGATGGGCGCGACCGTGCTCGACGGCGCGATCGTCCGGAAGCATGCCTTCGTTGGCGCCGGCGCGGTGGTGCCGCCCGGCAAGGAGGTCGGCAGCGGCGAGCTGTGGCTGGGCAACCCGGCGCGCTGCGTGCGCCGTCTCACCGATGAGCAGATCGAGCAGCTGCATTACTCGGCCGCGCATTATGTGCGACTCAAGGACCGCTATCTTTCCGACGCTCCCTGACAGACGGAGCGCGATCATCCTGATAGAGTCGGCGCGACCGCAGGGGACGGAAAGAAGAATGAACGGACACGACGCAGGCGCGGCCCGCAGCCTGCACGATCGCCGCGCCGACACGGTGGTCGCGACCGCCTGATGCTCGACACGCTGCGGCAAGTCGAAACGCCGGAAGGGCTGGCGCTG
>CBININ010000053.1:0-10638 GCA_966250755.1 uncultured Gammaproteobacteria bacterium
GAAGCTGATCGCGGTGCCGTGCGCGCCGCAGCCGAAGCAGTGGTAGAACTGCTTGGTCGGCGACACCGTGAACGAGGGCGAGCGCTCGTCGTGGAACGGACAGCGCGCCGAGTACTCGCGTCCCTGCCGCTTGAGCGGCACGCGCGTGCCGATCACCTCGACGATGTCGGTGCGCGCGAGCAGGTCGTCGATGAAGGCGTCGGGAAGGCGGGCCATGGCCTAGCTTGCCACGGAGGCCGGCGAATCAGCCGCCGGCGAGCTTCTTCTTCACCAGCCCCGAGAGCGCGCCCATGTCCGCCCGTCCGGCGACCCGCGGCTTGAGCAGGCCGATGACCTTGCCCATGTCCTGCGGGCCGGCGGCGCCGCTCTCGGCGATGGCCTGGGCGATCAGCGCCTCGACCTCCGCCTCCGACAGCGGCTGCGGCAGGTAGCCCTGGATCACCGAGATCTCGTAGCGCTCGACGGCGGCGAGGTCCTCGCGGCCGGCCGCCTCGTACTGCGACACCGAATCACGGCGCTGCTTGACCATCTTCTCGAGCACGGCCAGCACCTGGGCGTCGTCGAGGGTGATGCGCTCGTCCACCTCGCGCTGCTTGATCGCGGCATTGGCCAGGCGGATCACCTGCAGGCGGTCCTTCTCGCCGCCCTTCATGGCGGCCTTCATGTCGTCGGTGAGGCGGGCCTTGAGGGACATGTCGGGGACTCCGTGGATGGGCGGTCAGTACAGGGGTGTGCGGCGGCCGAGGGGCCTAGAACGCGAAAAGCCGGCAACGCTCGCGCGCGGCCGGCTTCGCTTACGGAGCGCGCGGCGCTCAGTACAGGCGCTGGCGCTTGGTGACGTCGCGCGAGCTGCGGCGGATCTGGCGCTTCACCGCGGCGGCGGCCTTGCGCTTGCGCTCCTGCGTCGGCTTCTCGTAGAACTCGCGCTTGCGGGTCTCGGCCAGGACGCCGGCCTTTTCGCAGGTGCGCTTGAAGCGGCGGAGGGCAAACTCGAAGGGCTCGTTTTCGCGGACTTTGACGGAAGGCATGCAGTAGCGTCTCGAAGCGATGGGTCGCGAGGGTTCGCGGGGGTCCGGCCGCGCCAGCGGTCCGGGGGAGCCGCGTATGATACGCGGGCCTTGCCGCCCCGTGCAAGGCAAAACCCCCGCTGGAACCGAGACATGCGCGTCCTGGGCATTGAATCAAGCTGCGATGAGACAGGCGTGGCCGTGTACGACACGGCCCGCGGCCTGCGCGCGCACGCCCTGTTCAGCCAGATCGCCTTGCATGCGGACTACGGCGGCGTGGTGCCCGAGCTCGCCAGCCGCGACCACGTGCGCAAGCTGCTGCCCCTCGTGCGGCAGGTGCTGGCCGGGGCGGGGCTGGAGGTCGCGGACCTGGACGGCGTCGCGTACACGGCAGGCCCCGGCCTCGTGGGCGCCCTGATGGTGGGCGCAGCGGCGGGACGCGCGCTGGCGTGGGCCCTCGACAAGCCGGCGATCGGCGTCCACCACATGGAGGGTCACCTGCTGGCCCCGCTCATGGAGGACGACCCGCCGCTGCCACCCTTCGTGGCCCTGCTGGTCTCCGGCGGCCACACCCAGCTGGTGGCGGTGGACGGCATCGGCGCCTACCGCCTGCTCGGCGAGTCACTCGACGACGCCGCCGGCGAGGCCTTCGACAAGACCGCCAAGCTGATGGGCCTGCCCTACCCCGGCGGCCCCGAGCTGGCGCGGCTGGCCGAATCCGGCCGCCCCGGCGCCTACCGCTTCCCGCGGCCGATGACCGACCGCCCCGGCCTGGATTTCAGTTTCTCGGGCCTCAAGACCCAGGTGCTGCTGGCCTGGAAGGAGTCCGACCAGTCGGACGCCACCCGCGCCGACATCGCCCGCGGCTTCGAGGAGGCGGTGGTCGACACCCTGGCCATCAAGTGCGAGCGCGCGCTGGAGGCCACCGGCCTGCGCACCCTCGTGGTGGCCGGCGGCGTCGGCGCCAACCGCCGCCTGCGCGAGCGCCTGCACGCGTTGGCGGCGCGGCTGGGCGGGCGCGTGTGCTTCCCGCGGCCGGAGTTCTGCACCGACAACGGCGCGATGATCGCCTTCGCCGGCGCCCTGCGCCTGCAGGCCGGCCTGCACGAGCCCGAGGCCGTCACGGTGCTGCCACGCTGGGACATGGCAAGCTTGCCGCCGCTCCCGCCCGGCACGTCGCCGCCGGCGGACAAGGATTGACATGGACAAGGTCTTCATCGAGGCGCTCGAGATCGAGTGCGTCATCGGCATCTACGACTGGGAACGCAAGATCCGCCAGCCGGTGGTGTTCGACATCGAGATGGATTTCGACAACCACAAGCCGGCCGCCAGCGACGACATCGCCGACACCCTCGACTACAAGGCGATCAGCAAGCGCCTGATCGAGTTCGTGTCGGCCTCGAGCTACGGGCTGGTGGAGGCCCTGGCCGAGGCCTGCTGCGCGATCATCGTTGATGAGTTCGGCGTGAGTCGCGTGCGCCTGAAGCTGAGCAAGGTCGGCGCGGTGCGTGGCGCGAAGGCGGTCGGCGTCATCCTCGAGCGTTCGCGCGCAGGCTGAGGCGTGGGCGCGGCCTACCTCTCGCTGGGGTCGAACCAGGACGCGCTGGCGCACCTGGCGCGCGCGCGCCGCGAGCTGGAGGCGCGCTTCCCCGGCGCGCGTTTCTCGCCGATCTACCGCACGCCGGCGGTCGGCTTCGACGGCGCCGACTTCCTCAACGCCGCCGCGGTGGTGGACAGCGACCTCGACATCGTCGCGCTCGACGCCTGGTTGCATGCGCTGGAGGACGCGCACGGGCGCCGCCGCGACGTGCCGCGCTTCTCCGACCGGCCGCTCGACGTGGACATCGTGTTCTACGACGACCTCGTGTTCCGCGGACCCGGCAACCTGCGGGTTCCCCGCCCCGAGCTGCAGCACGCCTTCGTGCTCAAGCCGCTGGTCGGGCTCGCTCCAACGTACCGCGAGCCGGTGGGCGGCCACACGCTGGCGCAGCTGTGGGCGGCGCATCCCGAGCGCGACGCGCCGCTCGCCGAAGTGGCGTGGCCGGCGCCCTGAGGGGTTACTTGCTGCACTTGCCCCCGCGCGCAGCCTGCGCGAGATAATCACCCCGTTCCCGCCCAGCTCGGTGCGGGTGCCAAGGGGAAAGCCGCCATGTTCGACCGTTTCAACCGCAGCTGGGAGCTGGTCAAGGCCAGCGCTTCGGTCCTTCGTTCCGACAAGGAATTGCTGGTGTTCCCGGTGCTGTCCGGCATCGCCGCCATGATCGTCGTGGCGACCTTCCTGGTGCCCGCCTTCGCGATGAAGCTGTTCGACGGTGACGCCGGCATCGGCACGGCCATCGTCGGCTTCCTGTTCTACCTGTGCCAGTACTTCGTGATCTTCTTCTTCAACTCCGCGCTGGTGGCGGCGGCGATGATCCGGCTGGAGGGCGGCGACCCGACCGTGGCCGATGGCCTGCGCGCCGCGCGCGAGCGGATCGTGCCCATCCTGGGCTACGCCGCCATCGCCGCGACAGTGGGCATGCTGCTGCAGGCGATGAAGAACAAGGACAACAACTTCCTGGTACGCATGGTGGGCAGCCTGCTGGGCGTGGCCTGGACCCTGGCCAGCTTCCTGGTGGTGCCGGTGCTGGTACAGCAGAACGTCGGGCCGATCGAGGCGATCAAGCGCAGCGTGCAGCTGCTCAAGACCACCTGGGGCGAGAACGTCATCGGCACCGTCGGCATCGGCTTCGTGTTCGGCGTGGCGACCTTCCTGCTGGTGATCACCGGCCTGCTGATGGTCTTCCTGGCCGCCTCGGTGTCGGGCGCGCTGGCGGTAACGGTCGCGGTGTTCTTCGTGCTGGCCGTCGTGGTGCTGGGCATCGTGCAGAGCGCGCTGGGCGGCATCTACTCGGCCGCGCTCTACCGCTACGCCACCGTCGGCGAGGCGCCGGCCGGATTCGGCGGCACGCAGATGCAGTCGGCGTTCGCGCCGCGATGAGACCAAATTCGTGATGGTTGATCTTTTACGGGGCCGCCAGGATGGCGGCCCTTTCGTTTGGGGGTCAGGAGAGATGCTTGCCGCCGTCGACGCGGATCACCTGGCCGGTGGTGTAGCGAGCGTCGAGGATGAGCCAACGCACGGCTTCGGCCACGTCGTCGGGCTCTCCCATGCGCTGCAGGGGGATGGTCGCGAGCAAGGCCGACTTCGCGGCCTCCGTCTTGCCTTGCTCCGGCCAGAGCACGGCGCCGGGCGCGACCGCGTTGACCCGCACGTGCGGAGCGAGCTCGAGCGCCAAGGATGCGGTCATCGCCACCAGCGCAGCCTTGGCCATCACGTAGACGGTGTGCCCGCGCAGCGGCCGCTCGGCATGGATGTCCACCAGGTTGACGATCGCGCCGGCGCTGGCCGCCAGGTGCGGCGCCGCCGCCTGCGCAAGAAAGAAGGGCGCGCGTGCGTTGCTGGCGAACAGCTCGTCCCATTGCGCGGGCGTGGCGCTCCCGATCGGCGTGGGATGGAAGGCGCTGGCGTTGTTCACCAGCGCATCGAGGCGGCCGAAGTGCCCGACCGCCTGCGCGACCAGCTCCGGCAGACGATCGAACTGCGCCAGCTCGGCCTGCAGGATCAGCGTGCTGCCGGCGCGCTCGCGCTCGAGCTCCGCCGCCAGTTGCCCGGCCTCGCCCGCCGAGCCGCGGTGGTGGATGGCGACGTCCATGCCGGCGGCGTGCAGTCGGCGCACGATGGCGGCGCCGACCCGACGCGCTGAACCGGTGACGAGGGCGACGCGGCGGGTTTCGGGCATCGGGCTTCCTTCTCGGGCATCCTTGTCGCCGTATCCTGCCCCCTGTCCGGTGAAGATGCCATCCATGCACGACGACCGCCTGCCCGAGCCCGGCGAGGACGCCCGCGCCCACAGCGAACGCCTCGCCGACCTGATCCGCGGGCAGATCGCCGCCGCGCGCGGCGCCATCCCCTTCTCGCGCTACATGGAACTGGCGCTGTACGCGCCGGGGCTGGGCTATTACAGCGCCGGCGCGCGCAAGTTCGGCGCCGAGGGCGACTTCATCACCTCACCCGGCCTGGGCCCGGTGTTCGCGCAGTGCGTGGCGCGGGCGCTGGCGCCGGTGCTGCGGGGGCTGGGCGAGGACGCCGCCTTCTTCGAGCTCGGCGGCGGCAACGGCGACTTCGCCGCCGACGCCCTGCTGAAGCTGGCACGCCTGGGCGCGCTGCCGTCGCGCTACTGGATGCTCGAACCCAGCGCCGACCTGCGCGAACGCCAGCAGGCGCACCTGCGCAAGCGCTTGCCCGATGAACTCTTCGGGCGCCTGCAATGGCTGGACGGGCCGCCGACCGACGACTGGCGCGGCGTGCTGTTCGCCAACGAAGTGCTCGACGCGCTGCCGACGCCGCGCTTCGCCATCCGCGAGGGCGAGGTGTACGAGGAACACGTGGTGCTCGACGCGCAGGGCGCGCTGATGCGCGTGGACCAGCCCGCCGACGCCCTGCTGCTGGCGGCGGTGCGCCACGTCGAGCGCGACAACGAGTCGCCGCTGCCCGACGGCTACCGCAGCGAGATCCTGCCGCAGCTGCCCTACTGGCTGCAGGCGGTGGGCGGCCTGCTGCGCGAGGGCGCCATGCTGTTCTGCGATTACGGCTACCCGCGCCGCGAGTACTACCGCCACGAACGCAGCGACGGCACCCTGGTCTGCCACTATCGCCACCGCGCGCACGGCGATCCCTTCTTCCTGCCGGGCCTGCAGGACCTGACCGCCTTCGTGGACTTCACCGCGCTGGCCGAGGCCGGCGTCAACGCCGGCTTCGACTTCGCCGGCTACTGCTCGCAGTCGAGCTTCCTGATGGCCAACGGCCTGCCCGACGTGCTGGCGGAGATCGACGCAGAAACCGACGAGGCCAACCGATACCGCCGCCACCAGGAGGTCAAGCGCCTGACCCTGCCCGGTGAAATGGGCGAGCGCTTCCAGTTCATGGGCTTCCAGCGCGGCGCCGACCTGCGCCCGGCGTTCTCGCTGGGCGACTTGAGCCGGCGGCTGTGAGTGCACTGCGCGAGTTCCGCCGGCCCCGCGTCTGGGCCGGCATCTGGGCCTTCGGCTGGGTGCTGTGCGTCGTGCTCTCGCTGGTGCATCCGCCGCAGCTGGGCATCGACGTGCCCGACGGCGACAAGATCGGCCACGTGTTCGCCTACGGCGTGCTGTCGGCCTGGTCGGCGTGGCTGTTCGCGACGAGGCGGGCGCGCGTGATCGCCTGCGTCGCCCTGGTGCTGCTCGGGCTGTTGCTGGAAGTCGCGCAAGGCGAGTTCACCACCGACCGCATGGGGGATCCGCTCGACGGCTGGGCCGACCTGGTCGGCGTGCTGCTCGGGCAATTGGCGGGCTTGGGGTCGTCGGGCGGCTTCCTGCAGCGACTGGACCGACGCTGGTTCGCGACGCGCTGAGTCCACGCGCGCCGCGCGCGAGCCCCGAATCAGGCCGACCCGGCGGCCGCGCGCGCCTTCTCGTCGCGGATCGCCGCGATCCGCGCCTTGCGCAGGGCTTCGCCCACCGCCGGCCCTTCCAGCCCCGCGGTGTCGAGGTCGCGCGCGGTCACGGCGCTGGCCGCGGCATGCAGGCGCAGCAGCAGCGCGGCCGACGGATACGGCTCGTCCTCGCGCCCCAGCCGCCCGCGCTTGTCGGCCTCGCAGACCACGGCCATCTCGGCGATGCGCTGCGGCTGGCGGAAACCGTCGCAGCGCGCGATCAGCTCGTGCACGGTCTCCGGCCGCAGCTCGGCCAGGCGATGGACGTTGAGGTGCTCGCGGCAGGCGGCGACCGCCAGCTCACGGTAGTCCGCGGGCACCTTGTAGCGCGCGCAGACCGCGCGCACCGGCGCCACGCCCGCCTGCTCGTGCATGATGTGTCTTGGCAGCACGTCCGCCGGCGTGAGCGCCTTGCCGAGGTCGTGCACCAGTGCGGCGAAGCCGATGCGCGCATTGCCCGGCGCCAGCCGCGCCGCCTGGTCGCAGACCATCAGCACGTGCACGCCGGTGTCGATCTCCGGGTGGTATTCGGCGCGCTGCGGCACGCCGAACAGCGCGTCCACCTCCGGCAACAGCTTCGCCAGCGCGCCGCAATCGCGCAGCACCTGCAGGAAGGCCGAAGGCTTCGCGCTGGCCAGCGCGCGCTGCATCTCCTGCCAGACGCGCTCGGGCACCAGGTGGTCGGCCTCGCCGCGCGCGACCATGTCGCGCATCAGCGCCAGCGTCTCCGGCGCCAGCGTAAAACCGAGCGCCGCGAAGCGCGCCAGGAAGCGCGCGCCGCGCAGGATCCGCACCGGGTCCTCGGCGAAGGCGGGCGAGACATGCCGCAGCACGCGATCGTGCAGGTCGCGCTCGCCGCCGAACGGATCGACCAGGCGGCCGTCCTCGTCCTCGGCCATCGCGTTGACGGTGAAGTCGCGACGAACCAGGTCATCCTCGAGCGTCACGGACGGCTCGGCGTGGAAGACGAAGCCGCGGTAGCCGGGCGCGGTCTTGCGCTCGGTGCGGGCGAGCGCATATTCCTCGCCGGTCTGCGGGTGCAGGAACACGGGAAAGTCCTTGCCGACCGGGCGAAAACCGGCCGCGAGCATCTGCTCCGGCGTCGCGCCGACCACCACGTGGTCACGATCGGCGCCAGGCAAGCCGAGCCGCCGGTCGCGCACCGCGCCGCCGACCAGGTAGGTCTTCATCGCTCAGCGCATCGCGCGGTAGCGGGCCAGCCGCGACTGCCGGTCCTCGGCGTGGCCGAGCAGCGAGGGCAGCGTGCGCGACAGCCGCGTCGGCTCGATGCCGAGGCGGTGCAGGCCATCGATTCCGCCCACCGCGTCGGTGAGCAGCGAGCGGAAGTTGTCCGACGAGAAGGGCTTGCCCGGCACGAAGTCGCAGGCCAGCGCCTGCAGGCGTCCAAGCCAATCCGGCAAGCCGACGACCCAGCGCCGCAGGCCGAGCTGCTTCGCGGTCATCTCCACCACCTGCCGCAGCGTCACCACTTCGGGTCCGTAGAGTTCGTAGGTCTCGCCCACCGTGGCCGGGTCGCGCAAGGCCCGAGCGAAGGCCTCGGCGACGTCTCCGACGAACACCGGCGCAAACCTCGCGTCGGGACGCGCGAGCGGCAACACCGGCAACTGCCGCAGCAGCGCCGCGAAGCGGAAGAACAATCCGTCGTCGACGCCGAAGATCACCGAAGGCTCGAAGATCGTCCACGCCAGCCCCGACCCGCGCACCACCGATTCCGCCTCGCCGCGCGAGGCCAGGTAGTGGCTGCAGCCGCGACCGGCGTTGAGCGAGCTCATCTGCAGCAGCCGACGCACGCCCGCGGCCTGGCAGGCGGCGATGACCGTGCGCGTGAGTTCGACATGCGCCTTGCGGAAGCCGCTGCCGTCATGGCCGCGCTCGTTGAGGATGCCGACCAGGTTGACCACGGCGTCGGCGCCGGCGAAGGCGCGTGCCAGTGCCTCGCCGTCGTACACGTCCATCTGCGCCAGGCGCACGCCCGGCGGGAGCAGGCGATCTTCGTGCGCCCCCAGGTTGCGGCTCAGCAACAGCAATGCGTGACCGTCGTCGGCGAGCCGGCGCAGCAGGCGCCGGCCGACGAAGCCGGAGCCGCCGAGGATGACGATGCGTTGCGGGATCATGGCGTGGCGGGGCCCGGTTCGTTGCAGGTGAAGGGACGGCGCGCGTCGGGGCTGGCCGCCACGCGGCCGAGCAGGCGTTCGCTCACCGGCGCGGCGACGCCGTTCAGGCGCCAATCGTAAACCACGCTGAAGGCCAGCACCCGCGCCACGTAGTCCCGGGTTTCCTTCCAGGGGATGGACTCGATGAAGAAGTCGGGCTCCAGCGTGCCGCGGGCCGCGCGCCACTTGTTCACCGGCGCGGGGCCGGCGTTGTAGCCGGCGATGGCGAGGTAGGTGAGGCCGTCGTAGCGGTCCTGCAGCTGGCGCAGGTAGGCGGTGCCGAGCTGGATGCTGGTGGACGGGTCGTAGAGGCTGTCGCCTCCGTTCCACGGGATACCCAGCTTCGCCGCCACGCCGGCGCCGGTGCCGGGCTGGATCTGCATCAGGCCGCGGGCGTCGGCGGCCGAGCGCGCGCGCGGGTCGAACACGCTTTCCGCGCGCATCTCGGCCGCCACCCAGGAGGCATCCAGGCCGTTCTCGCGCGCGCGCTCGCGGATCTGCTCGGCGTGGTGCAGCGGGAAGCGCAACGAGTAGTAGCGCGTGTCCCCGGGCGTCATGCCGAACACCGCGCGATCGAACCAGCCCTCGCCGATCGCGCGCTGCACGGCCAGCCGCCGGGCGTCGTCGTCCATGGCCTTCACCGCGGCGCTCCACTCCAGCGCCGCGGGTGTCGTGCGCGACAGCGCGACCAGGTCGAAGGCGCGCGCCAGGCCGGCGTCGTTCGCCACCCGCATGCGCAGGGCCGGATCCTTCGACGGCTCCAGCGGGCAGAGCACGTAGCGCTGCTGCAGGCGGTCGGCGGCGAGCCAGCCGTGGAAATTGGCGGCCTGGGCGGCCTGGCGATACAGCCCCTTCGCGGCCTCGGACTGGCCGAGCCGCTCGCGCAGGCGCGCCTCGAAATACTGCCAGCGTGCGTCGGCGCGCTGTGTCGGGCTCATCTTCTGGATCGCCGCCAGGGCGGTGGCGTCGTCGCGCCGGCTGATGGCCTCGCGCGCCTGCCATTCGCGCAGGCGTTCGTCGTACGCCGCATCGGGTACCGCGGCCAGGCGCTGCGCGGCGCCCGGCAGGTAGGAAGCGACCGTCCACAGCGCGATCTGGTAGAGCACGCGGCCGCGCGCCTCGCCGTCCAGCTGCGCCGTGGGCACGCGATCGAGCACCGCCTGCGCCAGGTCTGGATCCTTCTTCGCCATCGCCGACAGTGCGGCGGCCAGCACCGCCTGGCTGCGCACGTCGCCGGGCCAGTCGGCGGGGGGCGCGGAGGGCGTGGCCAGCATGTCGGCGTAGCGCAGCGCGAGTTCACCGCCGCTCGCCAACTGCGCCGCGAGATGCCGCACCAGGCCGGCATTGCCCGCCGCGATCGCCAGGTCGATGCGCTGCCAGCGCAGGGCGTCGGTGATGGCGCCGGTCGCTTCCATTCGCGCGAAAACCGGATCGCAGGCGGCTGGCAGCGAGTCCCCCGTGAGCCACAACGAAGCCGGGTCGCCGACCGCGGTGGCCTCGGGCCGTCCGGCGAAGGCCTCGAGCGCCTGGCAGGTGAGTGCCTCGTCCTGCTTGCCAGACCACGCGCGGCGGAAGTTGTCCCAGTCCTGGCGGCGCGCCAGTTCGCGCAACCAGCTCGTGCGCAGCCAGCGGCCCGCGGGTTGGTCGCCGGCCGCGGCGAGCACGGCGGCCACGGCGCTCGGGTCGGCTACGCGTGGGTCGTGGGCGATGACGGCGGCCTGCAACCACGGCTGCAGGGAATCGCCGTCGAAGGCACGGGTGCCCGCCAGGTCGAGCGTGCCGCTGTCGGCCGCGGCGAAGGCCGCACGCAGGCGCGCGCGACGGTCGGCGTCCTGCGCGCAGGTTGCGGAAGGAATGAGGCAGGCCAGCACCAGCGCCACCATGGCGCGTCGGCCGCCTTGCAGGATCAGGCGTCGTGAGATCATGGGTTCCAGTCTAGCGGAT
>CBININ010000054.1:0-10619 GCA_966250755.1 uncultured Gammaproteobacteria bacterium
GGGCAAGGCCGACGACGGCTGGTGCGCCGCGCTCGACCGCGAGACCATGAGCTGCGGCATCTACGAGCGACGCCCGCTCGCCTGCCGCGAATTCGAGATGGACGGCCCGGACTGCCGCGACGAACGCGAGCACTGGCGCCGCATCGCGCTGCAACTGCACGGCTGAGCTTGCGCGCGGCTGAACGCGGCACGCGCGAGGGAGCCGCGTGCGGCGCCGCCGGCCTGCCGCTGGCCTATGCTCGGCGCACCCTCCACGGCCGACGTCCATGCCCGCACCGACCCAGACCGAGGCCGAGCTGTTCGCCGCCCGCATCCTGCTGGTGGACGACCAGCCCGCCAACCTGCAACTGCTCGAGCAGATGCTGGCGGGCGCCGGCTACCTCCACGTCAGCGCCACCTCGCAGCCGAGGCGCGTGCTGGACATGCACCGCGAGCACGACTACGACCTGATCGTGCTCGACCTGCAGATGCCGGACATGGACGGCTTCGAAGTGATGGACCAACTGCGCGGCGTGGACCGCGATCCTTACCTTCCCGTCCTGGTGCTGACCGCCCAACCCTCGCAGAAATTGCGCGCGCTGCAGGCGGGGGCCCGCGACTTCGTCGGCAAGCCCTTCGATCTGGTGGAACTGCAGACGCGCATCCGCAACATGATCGAGGTGCGACTGCTGCACCGGCGCCTGGCCGAGCACAACGAACGGCTGGAAGCCGTCGTCGCCGAGCGCACCGCCGCGCTGCGCGAGAGCGAGGCGCGCTTCCGCCGCCTCGTCGAACTGGCCACCGACTGGTATTGGGAACAGGACGCCGAGGGTCGCTTCACCCACGTGTCCGGCACCGACCCGGACCGCTTCGGCATCGAGGATGCGCACACTGCGCTCGGCCGCCTGGTGGCTTCCCGCCGCCCCTTCCTCGATTTCGTGTGGCGCCGCCGGCGCGACGACGGCAGCCAGCAGGTGCTGCAGGCCAGCGGCGAGCCGCGTTTCGACGAGGCCGGCCGGTTCACCGGCTACCGCGGCATCGTCGCCGACATCACCGGCCGTCCCGCGGCCAACGAAGAAGCGGGCGCGGCCTGATGGCGATCGCCCGCCCGCACGCCGTCGAGGCCCTGGGATCGCCGCGCGACAACCGCCTGCTGGCGGCCTTGCCCGCGCAGGACTACGCGCGCCTGCTGCCGGACCTCGAACCGGTGTCGCTGCTGGTCGGCGACGTGGTCTGTGAGCCGGGCGCCGCCATGGCACACGCACTCTTCCCCAGCACCGCCATCGTGTCCCTGCAGTACGTGATGGAGAACGGCGCCAGCGCCGAGATCGCCGGCGTCGGCCGCGAGGGCCTGGTCGGCGTGCCGATCTTCACCGGCGGCGAGACTTCGCCCAGTCGGTCGGTGGTGCAGACCGGCGGCACCGCCTGGCGTCTCCGGCAGCCGGTATTGCTGGAGGAGTTCAACCGCGGTGGCGCGTTGATGCGGGTGCTGCTGCGCTACACCCAGGCGCTCATCGCACAGATGTCCCTGACGGCGGCCTGCAATCGCCGGCACTCGCTCGAGCAGCAGCTGTGCCGCTGGCTCTTGCTCACGCTCGACCGGCTCGAGGGCAACGAACTGGTGATGACCCAGGAGCTGATCGCCTCGATGCTGGGCGTGCGCCGCGAGGGCGTCACCGAGGCCGCCGGCCGCCTGCAGCGCGCGGGCCTGATCCGCTACCGTCGTGGCCACATCACGGTGGTGGCGCGCAGCGCGCTCGAGCAGCGTGTCTGCGAATGCTATGCGCAGGTACGCGCCGAGTTCGAGGGCCTCGCGCCGCCCGTGGCCGCGCCACCGTCGGTAGCTTGAATGCCCGGTGAGCGTCGCGCGCTTGTGTGTGGCGGCGCACCGAGGCCAGCGCCAGGCGGCCGTAGCGTGGCCGGGCAAGCCCCCTCACGAGGAGTCAATGGAATGAACCTTCGCATCCTTCCCATCGCAAGCCTGGCGCTGGCCCTGTCGGCCTGCAGCAGCATGGACAACGGCTACCGCGACACGGCCTACGGCGGCACCGTGGTCGATTCGCGGGTGGCCGGCAACTGCTACGACTGCGGCGTGGTCCAGCGCATCGAGAGCTACACCGGCGAGCGTCGCGCCACCGGCGCCGGCGCCGTGGTCGGCGCCGTGGTCGGCGGCGCGCTCGGCAACCAGGTCGGCAAGGGCGACGGCAAGACCGCCGCCACCGTGGCCGGCGCGGTCGCCGGCGGCCTGGCCGGCAACGCCATCGAGAAGCGCACCGGCGACCAGACCTGGTTCAACGTGACCGTGCTGATGAACGACGGCCGCACCATCGTGGTCACCCAGGACGACCTCAACGGCGTCCGCGAGGGCTCCCGCGTGGTGGTCCGCGACGGCGCCGCGCATCTGGATTGACCAGCAGCGGCCTGCCTCCGGCCGGCTCGGGCGCCCTGGCGCCCGGGCCCCGTGCGGAGGCAGGGCTTCCCCGGTCGGCCCGGGCCCAGGATGGGCCCGGGTTTCGCGGCCGGCGCGGGTGAATATACTGTCGGCTTGCCCCCTGCCGGGGCCGACGAGGAACCCCGCCCATGCTCCAGGCCGGCGATGCCGCCCCCTCCTTCAAGCTGAACGCCACCGGCGGCCGCCCGGTGTCCAGTGAAGACCTGAAGGGCCGGCGCTACCTGCTGTACTTCTACCCCAAGGACAATACCCCGGGCTGCACCCGCGAGGCCTGCGGCTTCCGCGACGCCATGCCCGGCTTCGACCGGCTGGGCGTGCCGGTCTACGGGATCAGCGCCGACAAGCTGCCGGCGCATGAACGCTTCGCGCTCAAGCACGGCCTCAACTTCCCGCTGCTGGCCGACCCCGACCACGAGTTGCTCGAGGCCTACGGCGTCTGGGTGGAGAAGAGCCTGTACGGCCGCAAGTACTTCGGCGTGCTGCGTTCGACCTTCCTGGTCGGGCCGGATGGCGTGATCGAGAAGGTCTGGGACAAGGTTCATCCCGACCAGCACGCCGCCGAGGTTCGCGACCACCTGGCCGGCGAGGCCGCCCGCACGCGCACCAAGAAGGCCGCCGCGCGCTAGGTGGGCAGCACCCGCACGGCGCACTGGCAGATCCACGCCTGTGTTTTCCTCTGGGGCTTCACCGCGATCCTCGGCAAGCTGATCAGCCTGCCGGCGCTGGCGCTGGTGTGGTGGCGGATGCTGCTGGTGAGCGCCGCGCTGCTGGCGCTGCCACGGGTCTGGAGCGGGCTGCGCGCGCTGCCGCCGCGCCTGCTGCGCGCCTACGCCGGCATCGGCGTGCTGGTCGCCCTGCACTGGCTCACGTTCTACGGCGCGATCAAGCTTGCCAACGCCTCGGTGGCGGTGACCTGCATCGCGCTGGCGCCGGTGTTCCTGGCGCTGGTGGAGCCGCGCATCGCCGGCCGCAGGTTGGACTGGCGCGAACTGCTGTTCGGCCTGGCGGTGGTGCCGGGCGTGGCGATGGTGGTGGGCGGCGTGCCGCGCGGCATGCACCTGGGCATCGCGGTGGGGGTGCTGTCGGCAGTGCTGGTGGCGCTGTTCGGCGCCTGGAACAAGCGCCTCGTCGATCGCGCGGATCCTTTGACCGTGACCTGCCTGGAGCTCGGCGCCGGCATGCTGTTCCTCGGCGCGGTGGCGGTGGTGGGCGCGCTCGTGCTGCCCGCGTCGACACCGGTCGTGTCGGTGCCGGGACCGCGCGACGCTGTGCTGCTGCTGGTACTCGCGCTTGCCTGCACCCTGCTGCCCTTCGCGCTGTCGCTGGTGGCGCTGCGCCGGCTCAGCGCCTTCCAGGCACAGCTGGCGGTGAACCTGGAACCGGTCTACGCGATCGTGCTGGCGATCCTGCTGCTGGGCGAGCAGCGCGAACTCACGCCTGCCTTCTACGCCGGTGTCGCGCTGGTGCTCGCCGCGGTGTTCGCGCATCCACTCTGGGAGGCGCGCCTCAAGGCACGCGCTTGAGTGCCTCCAGCACCGCCGGGCGCATGGCCGCCAGCGCGGGACGCTGTTCCTCCGCGATCTCGGCGTAGACCGCCAGCAGGAAGGCGCGCAGGTCGTGGCGGCGCGCCAAGCCCTCCGGCGTGCCCACCGCCTCGCGCCAGCTGGCCGCGCGGCCGGGCGTCGCAAGCGCTTCGAACCAGGCCTTCCACTCGGCTTCGGTGTGCAGCCCGCGCAGCGCACCGTAGAGCAGCGGCCGCGCGAGTCGCTCGGGCTCGCCGTAGACGTAGGCGTGGCCCTCCGGCGCCACCTGCGTGGCGAGCGCGGCGAAGATGCGATCGAGCTGCGGCTTGTCGAGCGCCGGGTTGAGCGCGAGCTGCAGCATCAGGTCGGCGCCGTGGGCGACGCCATGGCGCCAGCCCTCGCGGGCGTCGAAGCCGCGGTAGTCGCGTACCGACGCCAGGTAAGCCGTGCCCGCCGCGAGCAGGCGCTCACGCGTCGCGGGCTCCATCCACGGCGACACCCGGTCGGTGCGCGCGACCTCCGACAGCACCAGCGCGGCGAATGGCGCGTCGAAGCCCGCGCCCGCCGGTGCCTCCGGCGCGATCCGCGGCAACAGGCGCTGCAGCGCGGCCAACCGCGTCGGTTCGTCGAGGGCGCCGGCGCGCAGCCACGCCGACCACGCCTCGAAGGCGATGCCGTCGCGCAGCGCGGGATCGGGCGAGCCAAGGCAGTCGAGCAGGCCGAGCGCGAGCTGCCCGCGCCGCGCGGCGTCATCCAGCTTGAACTCCGACGACTTCAGCGCCTGCAGGTCGTCGCGAGTCCAGCCGCCCGGCGGGCAAGTGTCCGCCGCCCGGGCCGTGCCCAGCAGCAAGCCGAAAGCGATCGCGATGCCGACCCAACGCGCAGCGAGTGTGGCCATGTCCGATCCTCCCCGGTGTGCGATCGACTCTAGGCTCGGCGGCCCGCCGCCGCCCCTGCCGAACGTCCTGCCCCGTTGCGGCCCGCCACGGAACGTTATAATGTAACGAAAACCCTGACGACGACGCCCATGACGCGCACCCCGCTCGCCCTTGCCCTCGTGCTTGCCTTCGGCACGGCGCAGGCCGCCGCTACCCCTGATGACAACGCCAAGCGAATCGCGGCCCTGGAAGCGCGGATCCAGGCACTGGAGGCCAATGCGGAAGCCATGCGCCAGCAGGCCGAAGCCGCCACCGCCGCGCTCGAGGCCACCCGTGCCGAGATGGAGGCGATGAAGTCGTCCGTCGCCTCGGCCCCGCCCGCCGCCGACGGCGCCACCGACGTCGAAGCCGATGCCGCCGCCAAGGCAGTGGCAAGCAGCGACACGTCGGGCGGATCCGACGCAGGCGGCGCCAATGGCAATGCTTTCAACCCGGCCATCAGCATCATCCTCAACGGCGCGTACTCCGCGCATTCGCTCGACCCGGACACCTACGTGCGCAGCGGCTTCCCGCTGGTCGGCGAAGGCGGCCCGTCGGCCCGCGGCTTCAGTCTGGGCGAGAGCGAGATCAGCTTCGCCGCCACCATCGACGACAGGTTCTACGGTCAGTTGACGGTCGCGCTCGGCAGCGAGGACGGCGACACCGAAGTCGGCATCGAGGAGGCCTACGTCGAAACCACCGGACTGGCGAACGGCTTCACCGTGCGCGCGGGCCGGTTCTTCTCCAACCTCGGCTACCTCAACGGCCACCACGCGCATACCGACAAGTTCTCCGATCGCCCGCTGCCCTACCAGGCCTTCCTCGGCAACCAGTACGGCGATGACGGCGTGCAGTTGCGCTGGGTGGCGCCGACCGACACCTACCTGGAGATCGGCGGCGAAGTGTTCCGCGGCGATGCCTTCCCCGCGGGCGGCGCGGCGCGCAACGGCGCCGGCACCCGCAGCCTGTTCGCGCATGCGGGCGGCGACATCGGCGACGAGACGGCCTGGCTGGCCGGCCTGTCGGTGCTCGATGCGCGCAGCGGCGGCGCCGAGGACGGCTTCAGCGGCGACACCCGGCTGTGGGTGGCCGACGCCACCTGGAAATGGGCGCCCGGCGGCAACTTCAAGGACGGCGGCGTGACCCTGCGCGGCGAGTACTTCCTCGAGGATCGCGACGGCGAGTGGAGCGACGGCGAAGGCGCGGCGACCTGGAACGGACGCCGCCACGGCGGCTATCTCGAGGGCGTGTACCGCATCAACCGCCGCTGGGAAACCGGCTATCGCTACGACCGCCTGTGGTCGGACGACGGCCTGCCGCTGGCGGAAGGCTTCGCGCCCGCGCGGCACAGCCTGATGCTGTCCTGGATCAACAGCGAGTTCAGCCTGCTGCGCCTGCAGCTGAGCCGCGACACCCCCAACGAGGCCGACGCCGACACCGCGCTCACCCTGCAGTACCAGACCGCGCTCGGAGCCCACGGTGCGCACAAGTTCTGAGCGACCCCACGCATTCCAGGATTTCCCATGAAGAAGCTGCTCTCGTCCCTCGTATTGTCCGCGGCCGCGCTCGGCGCCGCTTCCGGCGCCAGCGCCGCCGACAAGCTGCGCGTGTTCGCGTGCGAACCGGAGTGGGGCTCGCTGCTGCAGGAACTCGGCGGCGACAAGCTCGACGTCTTCGTCGCCACCTCCGCCTTGCAGGACGTGCACCAGATCGAGGCCAAGCCGAGCCTGATCGCGCGCATCCGCCGCGCCGACCTCACCGTGTGCTCCGGCGCCGACCTCGAGGTCGGCTGGCTGCCGCAGCTGGTGCGCCAGTCCGGCAACCCGAAGATCGCCGGCGGCAACGGCGCGTTCGCCGCCGCCTCGCAGGTGCAGACCCTGCAGAAGCCGGCGGTACTGAGCCGCGCGGCCGGCGACGTGCATCCGCAGGGCAATCCGCACGTGCAGATGGATCCCTATCGGGTGCTCGCCATCGCCAAGGCGCTGGATGCGCGACTGGTATTGCTCGATCCCGCCAACGCCGCGACCTACCAGCAGCGGCTGGCGGATTTCTCGACGCGCTGGAGCGCCGCCATCAAGCGCTGGGAAGCCAAGGCCGCGCCGCTGAGGGGCCGCAACCTCGTGGTGCACCACGACAGCTGGATCTACCTGACCCAGTGGCTCGGCATGAAGCAGGTCGGCGCCCTCGAGCCCAAGCCGGGCGTGCCGCCCACCAGCGCGCACCTCGCCGCCCTGGTTCAGACCGCGAAATCCAGCAACGCGCTCGCCATCGTGCGCGGCGCCTACCAGGACCCGAAGGCGAGCGAGTGGCTGTCGCAACGCACCGGCGTGCCCGCCGTCGCCCTGCCCTTCACCGTGGGCGGCGATGCCGCCTCGAAGGACCTGTTCGGCATGTACGATTCCACGATCGACAAGCTGCTCGGAGCGGCGAAGTGACGCCGATCTTCAACTGGGAAGGGCTCGACGCCAGCATCCTCGGGCCGGCCTGCGTGGCGGGCCTGATCGTCCTGTCGACGCACGTGCCGCTCGGCAAGCAGGTGCTTTCGCGCGGAATCATCTTCATCGACCTGGCGATCGCGCAGATCGCCGCGCTGGGCGTGATCGCCGCGGCCTGGTTCGGCGTCGACGAGCACGGCGTCGGCGTGCAGTTCGCGGCGGCCGGCGCGGCCCTGCTCGGCGCCGCGCTGCTGGCCTGGACCGATCGCCGCTGGCCGCACTACCAGGAACCGCTGATCGGCACGCTGTTCGTGCTCGCGGCCACCGGTGCGCTGCTGTTGCTGAGCAACAACCCGCAGGGCGGCGAGCACCTCAAGGACCTGCTGGTCGGACAGATCCTCTGGGTGAGCTACGCGCAGCTGTGGCCCGCGGCGCTTTTGTCGGCGGCCTTGCTGGGCCTGCTGTGGTGGCGACGCGGACGGCTGGCGGGCCTGGCCTTCTACGGCGTGTTCGCCCTGGCGATCACCGCCTCGGTGCAACTGGTCGGCGTCTACCTGGTGTTCGCCAGCCTGATCGTGCCGGCGCTGGCGACTGCCGGCATGACCGGGCCGCGCCGGATGCTGGCGGCCTATGCCGTGGGCGCCGCGGGCTATGCCAGCGGCCTGGTGCTGTCGGCGGTGCTCGACCTGCCGAGCGGCGCGATGATCGTCTGGACCCTGGCAGCCTGCGCGCTGCTGGCCCAGGCCGTGCCCGCGGTGCGTCGCTCGCACCCGCCCCGCCCCGCGCCCGAGGCCGTATTCGAGGGCTGAAAAAGGCCAAGACCGCGGCGTCGGCAGGCGATATCCTTGGGCACCGCACCGGCCCCCGGATCCCCTCGATGACCCGTCTCGCCCCGCTTGCCCTTGCCCTCCTTGTGGCCCTTGCCGGCTGCTCGCGCCAGGAGGCCGCGCCTGCCGCGCCGACCGCCGCCCCCGCGCCCGCCGTCTCCGCCGCCGATGCGCAGTTCGCCGACCTGTCGGCACGCTGGCTCGACGGCGCGATGCGCCTGAGCCCGGTGTTCGCCACCCAGACCGGCGACCACCGCTTCGACGCCGAGCTTGACGACTTCAGCGCCGAAGGGCGCGCGAAGAGCCTCGAGTTCTCGAAGACGCTGCTGGCCGAACTCGAGCGCATCGATCGCGCGAAACTCTCGCGCGAGAACCAGGTCGACGCCTCGGTGCTGCGCAACCAGCTGCGCTACGACATCTGGAGCGCGGAGAAGCTGCAGGGCTGGGCCTGGGACCCGATGATCTACAGCCAGGTCGCGGGCGGCGCCCTGTACACCCTGATGGCGCGCGATTTCGCGCCGATGCCCGACCGTCTGCGCAACGCGATCCTGCGGATGGAGAAGCTGCCGACGCTCTTCGAGCAGATGCGTGCCAACCTCGATGCCGCGCGCGTCCCGCTGATCCACGCGCAAACCGTCGCCAAGCAGAATGCCGGCGTGCTGAGCCTGGTGGACGAGCTGATCCTGCCGCATGCCGCCGAGCTGTCCGAGGCCGAGCGCAAGCACCTCGACGAGGCCGTCGCCGGCCTGCGCAAGGCGGTGGACGAACACCAGGCCTGGCTGGACAAGACCCTGGTGCCGAACGCGAAGGGCGACTTCCGCATCGGCCAGGCGCTGTACGACGAGAAGCTCGCCTTCGCACTGGATTCGCCGCTCAGCCGCGCCGAGATCCGCAGCCGCGCCGAAGCCGAGCTGACCCGCGTGCGTGCGCAGATGTACGACATCGCCCGTGGCGTGCTGGCCGACAAGCCAGGCGCGCCCGAGGCGCCGGAAGCACCGACGCCGGAGCAGCAGCAGGCCGCGATCCAGGCGGCGCTCGAACTGGCGTATGCCGACCGCCCGACCCGCGACAAGGTCGTGGACACCGCCAAGGCCACCCTCGCCGCCGCCACCGACTTCGTGCGCGCCAAGGATCTGATCACCCTGCCCGACGCGCCGGTGCAGGTCATCCTGATGCCGGAATTCCAGCGCGGCGTGGCCGTGGCCTACTGCGACTCACCCGGCCCGCTGGACAAGTCGCTCGACACCTTCTACGCGGTCTCGCCGATCCCCGATGACTGGAAGGACGAGCAGGTCACCTCCTACCTGCGCGAGTACAACACCCGCTCGATCGACGAGCTGAGCATCCACGAGGCCATGCCCGGCCACTACGTGCAGATCTGGCATTCCAACAAGTACCCGTCGGTGCTGCGCGCGGTGCTCAGCTCCGGTTCCTTCGTCGAGGGCTGGGCGGTCTACGCCGAGAAGGTGATGGCCGACGCCGGCTACCGCGACAAGGACCCGCTCTACCACCTGATCCAGCTCAAGTGGTACCTGCGCACGATCTCCAACGCCATCCTCGACCAGGCCATCCACGTCGACGGCATGAGCCGCGAGGACGCGATGAAGCTGATGACGCAGACCACCTTCCAGGAGGAACGCGAGGCCGCCGGCAAATGGGTGCGCGCGCAGCTCAGTTCCGCGCAGCTGCCGACCTACTTCGTCGGCGTGCAGGAGCACCTGGACCTGCGCAAGGCGGTGGAGGCGAAAGAGGGCGCGGCCTTCAACCTGAAGGCCTACCACGACAAGGTGCTGAGCTTCGGCTCGCCCTCGGCGCGCTACGTCCGCGCGCTGATGCTCGACCAGCCGATCGAGTGACGCCATGGACCTCGTCGACCGCCTGAAGGCCTGGTTCCGTCCCGCCGCCCCGGCGCCGGTGTTCACGCCGGAGCCGGGCGAAACCCCCGAACGCCGCGGCAAGGAACGCCGCAACGCCGCCCCCGGCACCCGCGTGCTGATCATCGACGACTCGGCGACCATCGTTGCTCTCCTCCGCAGGATGTTGCGGCAGAACGAGCTGGCCACGCTGGAGGCGGGCGACGCGGAATCCGGCCTGGAGATCGCGCGCGCCGAGCAGCCCGACCTGATCTTCCTGGACATCGTGCTGCCGGGCATGAACGGCTTCGCCGCCCTGCGCGCGCTGCGCAAGGACCCGGCGACGCACGAGATCCCGGTGATCATGATCAGCGGCAACGAGCAGGCGGTGGAGCAGTTCTACGCGCACCGCATCGGCGCCGACGACTTCATGAAGAAACCCTTCTCGCGCTCGGAGGTCTTCGCCCGCATCGAGCGCCTCCTCGACCCCGACCGCATTCCTCGGCGCATTCCGGCTTCGGTTGGCGAGACTGCTTGATCTTTGCGGGGCGGTACTCGCCGCGGCGGCGGGTGGGGGGATGCCGGGCCGCGCCGGGGGGAGCAGCTCCCGGCCCAACCGGCGCGGCCCGCCGG
>CBININ010000055.1:0-10530 GCA_966250755.1 uncultured Gammaproteobacteria bacterium
ACGATCGGCGCCTTGCGGTCGGTGTGCACGATCACGCGCAGGCCGTTGGGCAGGGTGAACTGCTCATAGGCGATGTCGACCTGGGTCGCGGGCGCCTTGGCGGGCGCGGCGGCGGGCAGGGCAAAGGCCGCGGCGAGGGCGACGGCGAGGGCGTGGGCGCGGAGCGGACGCGAGGTGGGGGACATGGGGCGGCTTACCTGCTTGGACGAACGGGACGGCCATGCTAGCCGTGATTGACGCCACTTACACCGGGCCGATGGGCATAGTCGAAGCATGAACCTCCCTTTCCCGCCCGTCCGTGATCCCGCCCGGCCCCTGCCGGCCCTGGTACTGCTGGCGGCGGTGGTCGTGGCCGGGCCGGCCACGGCCGAGCCCTTGCGCTACGAGGAAGGCCTGGCGCGCGCGCCGGGCGGTGGCGCGCTGCTGTACCGCGAGCAGCACTGGCTGCGCCTGCGCGAGGGCCGCCCGCTCGAGCGGCTGGTGCTCTACCGCTGCCCCAACGGCGTCGCCTTCGCCCGCAAGCAAGTGGACTACCGCGGCTCGGCGCAGGCGCCGGCCTTCGCGCTGGAGGATGCGCGCTCGGGCTACCGCGAGGGACTGCGGCGTACGGGGCCGAGGACGGTGTTGTTCGTACAGGAAGGAGGGCGTGGCCCCGAGGCCGCGAAGGAGCTGGCCGCCGGGGCGATCGTCGCGGATGCCGGCTTCGACGAATTCATCCGCGCGCATTGGGACGCACTGGTGGCTGGCGACAGCCTGCCGCTGCAGTTCGCGGTGCCCGCGCGCCTGCGTAGCCTGCCGTTCTCGCTGCAGCGCGTCGGCGGCGCCCGCGTCGGCGGCGAGCGCGTTCATGTGTTCCGCCTGAGGCTGCAGGGCTGGCTCGGCTTGCTGGCGCCGCGCATCGAGGTCCGCTACGGCGAGCGCAGTCGCCGCCTGCTGCGCTTCGAAGGCCTGGGCAACCTGCGCGACGACGCCGGGCGAAGCCAGATGCCGGCGCGCATCGAGTTCCTGGCGGCGCCGCGCGCCGCCGCGGAGGAAGAATGGCGGCAGGCGGCGTCGCGCCCCCTCGCCGCGTGCGGGACCGGACATCGTGCGGACGCCGCGGACACTCCGGACAGCGCCGCGCTCGCCTTCAACTGATTGATTTTGCGGGATAACAGCCGCTGGCACGGTTCCTGCTAACTCCCGGGTGAACACCTCAGATTTTCCCCGGAGCCCGCCATGAACCTGTCCACCCAACTTCGCCGCGGCACCCTCGCCCTGCCGATGCTGCTGATGTTCGGCCTGCTCGGCTTCGTCGAGGCGCCGAAGGCCCAGCCGGCGATCGTGGCCGGGGCCGCGCAGGTCGAACTGTTGCACGCGGTCTGCCCCACCGACGGCGGCAAGGGCCGCGTGCTGGTGCTGGCGCAGGCGCCGGCCGACCTCGGCAACCTGGTGATCCGCCTGCGCGCGCCCTGCCGCGCCTGAAGCCCGCGCGCGCCGCGTCGCGTCGCGGCGCCCCGTACACTGCGCGCATGCTGCGCGTCGTGCTCTACCAACCCGAAATCCCGCCCAATACCGGCAACGTCATCCGCCTGTGCGCGAACACCGGGTGCGAATTGCACCTGGTGGGCCCGCTGGGCTTCGACCTCGATGACGCCAAGCTGCGTCGCGCCGGCCTGGACTACCACGAGTTCGCCAGCGTCCGCGTGCACGCCTCGCTCGCGGCCTGCCTGCAGGCACTCGCGTCGCCGCGCCTGTTCGCCTTCAGCACCCGCGCCGCGCGCCGCCACGACGAGGTGGAGTTCGCTGCCGGCGATGCGCTGCTGTTCGGCCCCGAGTCGCGCGGCTTGCCGACGGAAATACTTCACTCGATCCCGGCGGAGCGACAGCTGCGCCTGCCGATGCGGCCGGGCCAGCGCAGCCTCAACCTCTCGAACGCGGTCGCGGTCGCCGTTTTCGAGGCCTGGCGACAGCAGGGTTTTGCCGGCGCGCAATGACCTTTGGCAGGTGATCGCGCCATACGGCCGGTTATAATCCACGTCGACGGAGACCGTCATCGCCACGCGGCCGCGTGGCGTTCTTATATCCAAGGAAAAGAAAAACGATGAAGCGTTCCCTCATTGCCCTGGCCCTGGCGGCTGTCCTTCCGCTGTCGGCCCAGGCGGGCGAGATCAGCTACAACTACGTCCAGCTCGACTACACCCGCGCCAGCCTCGACGGCGTGGATGCCGATCCCGATGGCTTCACCCTGTCCGGCTCCGCCGCGCTGGGCGAGCAGTTCTACCTGTTCGGCTCCTACCTCAAGGGTAGCGACGAGATCGGCGGTTTCGACTTCGACTACGACCAGACCCAGGTGGGCTTCGGCTTCCGCCACGGCATCAGCGACAAGGCCGACCTGATCGCCGAGCTGAGCTACGTGGATGCCGGCGTGGAGCTTGAAGACGACTTCGACGCCAGCACCGACGGCTACCGCGCCAGCTTCGGCGTCCGCGGCCTGATGGCCGACAACTTCGAAGGCTATGCGAAGGCCAACTGGACCGACGGCAGCGACGTCGACGGCACGTTCTCCGGCACCCTCGGCGCGCTGTACAAGCTCAACGCGACCTGGGGCATCCACGCCGAAGCCGAATTCGGCGAGGACGCGACGGTCTGGGGTCTGGGCGTGCGCGCCAGCTTCTGATCCACGCAACACCGGCAGTCCCGAAGGCCCGGCGAAAGCCGGGCCTTCTTTTTTTCGTCGAACGGTGCCGGGCGAAGCGGCGGACTTTGTTAAGAGGTTTGATCCGCGGCGGGACGAAAGTTCCGCACTCGCGTGTCGCGCGTTAAGTGCCAATTGCAGCAGGGCTCACGAGACTGGCGCCGCTCCGCAAGGAGTCGACAAACCAGAAGAGGAAGCTCTCGCATGAAAAAGACGCTATTCGCCCTCGCCCTCGCGGCCGCACTGCCGCTCACCGCCACCGCCGCCGAGCCGGCCAAGGGCCTGAGCTACACCTACGTGGAAGGCGACTACATCGACGTGGAGAACGGCAACGGCTGGGGCCTGAAGGGCAGCTTCGACTTCGGCAGCTCGGGCCTGTACGGCTTCGGCAGCTGGGCCAAGCTCGACGGCGACGAGGACGATTTCGACATCGACCTGGACACCGACGTGGACTTCAACGAGTTCGGCCTCGGCTACCACCACCCGGTCGCCGACCAAACCGACCTGATCGCCGAGGCGGCCTACCGCAACTACGAGGCGGACGCCTACCGCATCGACGGCGCCCGCGTGTCCGTCGGCGCGCGCTCGGCGATGACCGACCAGTTCGAGGGCTACGTCAAGGCCAACTACTACGACAAGAGCGACTTCGACGGCGACGTCACCGGCACGGTCGGCGCCCAGTACAAGTTCACCGACCGATGGGGCGCGACCGCCGAGGCCGAGTTCGGCAACGGCGACAAAGCCTGGATGCTGGGTATGCGCGCGTCGTTCTGATCAACCGTGTTAATGCAAAGCCCCGGCTACTTCCGAAGCCGGGGCTTTATCTTTTCCAAGGGTCGCCAAGGCTGGCCGGTGGGCGGTGCCCTTCCGGCGGACTCTCGGCGCCATGGACGGCGCCGAGAAGCTACATGGACGTACACGCGCGTGTCCGCTGGAAGGGCACCGCCCGCCGGCCAGCCTCTGCCCGAAGGCCGGTATCAGTGCGCTTCGAACAGCCCTTCGGGGTATTCGGGTTTTTGTTCCCGGGCCAGGATGATCTTCAGGCCTTCGCGGGGCGTGATGTCTTCGTGCAACACCTTTTGCACGAGGCTCGAGATTGGCAATTCAATGCCGTGGCGGTCTGCAAGGCGCATCACTTCGTCGACCGTCTGCACGGACTCCACGACCTGGCCGATGCGCGCCACGGCGCCGGCGAGGGATTCGCCGCCGCCAAGGGCGAGGCCCAAGCGGCGGTTGCGCGACAGGTCGCCGGTGCAGGTGAGCACCAGGTCGCCGAGGCCGGCCAGGCCCATCAGGGTCTCGGCGCGGCCGCCGAGGGCGACGTTGAGGCGCAGCATTTCGTTCAGTCCGCGGGTGATCAGGCCGGCGCGCGCATTCAGGCCCAGCTGCATGCCGTCGGCGATGCCGGTGGCGACCGCGAGAACGTTCTTCATCGCGCCGCCGAGTTCGGCGCCGAGCATGTCGCTGCCGGTGTAGGCGCGGAAGGCGGGGCCGTGCAGGGCCTCGGCGACGGCCTGGGCGAAGCCTTCGTCGTCCGAATGCACGGTGACGGCGGTTGGCAGGCCCTGCGCGACCTCCTTGGCGAAGGAAGGCCCGGTCACCACCGCCAGCGGCACGCGCTCGCCGAGGATCTCGGCGGCGACTTCGTGCAGGAAGCGACCCGAACCGGGCTCGAAGCCCTTGGTCGCCCAGGCCACGCCCGCGCTGGCACGCCGGTGCGGCGCGAGCGCATGCAGGGTCTCGTTGAACGCGTGGCTCGGCGTGACCACCAGCACGAGTTCGGCGCCGCGCACGCAGGCGCCGAGGTCGGTGCTCGCGTGCAGCGCGTCAGGTAGGCCGACGCCCGGCAGGTAGCGCGGGTTCTCGTGCGAGGCCGCGATGGCCGCGACCTGGATCGGGTCGCGGCCCCACAGCACGGTCGGATAGCCGTGGCGCGCCAGCAAGGCCGCCAGCGCCGTCCCCCAGGAGCCGGCGCCAAGGACGGCGATCGGAGCCTTCTGACTCAGGCGTTGCCGCCCTCGGGCAGCTGCACCGACGACTGGGACTGGGCTTCGGCGCGGCGGCGCAGGCCTTCGGCGTACAGCGCCTCGAAGTTGATCGGCTGGACGTAGAAGGGCGGGAAGCCGCCGTTGGTGATCAGCTCGCTGATCGACTGGCGCACGTACGGGAACAGCACGTTCGGGCAGTAAGTGCCGAGCATCATGTCCAGGGTGCGGTCATCGAAGCCGGTCAGGCCGAAGATGCCGGCCTGCTCGACCTCGGCCAGGTAGACCGTCTTGTCGTTGAGCGTGCAGGTGAGGGTGACGCCAAGCACGACCTCGAACACGTCGCCCTCGAGACGGCCGACTTTCTGGTTGAGGTTCATGTTCAGCTGCGGCTGCCCGGTCTCGTTGAAGATCGCGGGGGCGTTCGGGGCCTCGAAGCTCACGTCCTTGACGTAGATCTTCTCGACGGTGAACTGGGCCTGCTGGGCGACGTTGTCGCCGGCGACGGCCGGGGTCTGCTCGGTCATGCGGGTGCTCCGGGAAAATGGCGGTGAAAACGTGAAAGCGCGCGATTATGCCACGCCCGGCGGACTGCGCCCCGGGGGTCGGCCGCTTGGCCTAGGCGCGGCCCTTGGCCAGCGGCAGGTTGGCCTGCTGCCAGGCCGCGACCCCGCCGTCGAGCCAGTACACGCGCTTGAAGCCCGCCTTGACCAGCTTCTTCGCGGCCTCGGCCGAGGCCGTGCCGGCCCGGCAGGTCAGCGCCACCGGCAGATCGCGGGCCTTGGCCAGCAGCTTGGATTCGGGGTCGAACTGGCTCGGGGCGACGTTCCGGGCACCCGGGATGTGGCCCTTCTCGAAGTCGCCCTGGGCGCTGAGGTCCACCAGCAGCGCATCCTCGCGGTTGATGAGCTCGGTGAGCCCGGCCGGATTGACCGCCTTGAAGCCGCTGAAGAGCCGGGCGATCTCGGTGTAGACCAGCGCCAGGGTGATGCCGACCAGGGCCAGCGACAGGATCGGGTGTTCGCCCAGGAAGGCGAGCAGGGCTTGCAGGGACATCGAAGGGAACTCGCGCAACGCGCCGGGGCCCGGCGCAGGGCCGGCATTATCCCGCGTCCAGCGCCTGCCGCGCCATCGCCACGGCGCCGTCGAAATCCCCGGCCCAGCCCAGCAGGTTGGATGCGGCGCCGAGGCCCTGGGCCTCCAGCAGGGCCCGGGGCTGCGGCTGCACGCCCGACAGGATGACCCGGGTGCCCTGGCGGGCGCAGCGGGCCAGGCACTGGCGCAGCGCGTGCGCGCCGGAGGCATCGATCAGCGGCACCCGACGCATCCGCAGGATGAACACCTTCGGCGCGACCGGCATCTGGTCCAGCGCTTCGTCGAGACGGTTGGCCACCGCGAAGAACAGCGGCCCGGCGATGCGGAAGGCGGCCACGCCGGCCGGCAATCGCGCGCGCTGGTCGTCCTCGTCGCCGTTGCCGGCGTCGCTGAGCTCGCCGGCGATGCCGTCCTCGCCCGCGCGGCCGTCGGCGTCCACCGACACCACCTCGCTCATGCGATGCATGAACAGGAAGGCCGCCAGCACCACGCCGACCTCGATCGCCACCGTCAGGTCGAAGGCCACCGTCAGCCCGAAGGTGGCGAGCAGCACCAGGCGATCGCCCCAGTGCCCGCGCAGCAGGTGGCGGAACTGCTCGATCTCGCTCATGTTCCAGGCCACCACCACCAGCACGGCGGCGAGCGCGGCCAGCGGCACCCAGGCCATCAGCGGCGCGGCCAGCAGCATGAAGGCCAGCAGGAACAGCGCATGCGCCATGCCCGCCACCGGCGTACGCGCGCCGGCGCGGACATTGGTGGCGGTGCGCGCGATCGCACCCGTGGCCGGAAGTCCACCGAACAAGGCCGAGGCGCAGTTGGCCACGCCCTGCGCCACCAGCTCGCCGTTGGAGCGGTGCCGCCCGCCGGTCATGCCGTCGGCCACCACCGCCGACAGCAGCGATTCCACGCCGCCGAGGAAGGCGATGGTCAGCGCCGAGGGCAGCATCTCCATCGTGCGCTCGAACGGGATGTGCGGGATCTCGAAGGTCGGCAGGGCCGCCGGGATGGCGCCGAACACCGAGCCGATCGTCGGCAGCGACAGCGACAGCGCCGCGGCGACCGCCGAGGCCAGCACCACCGTCAGCAGGAAGCCCGGCCACAGCGGCCGCCACTTGCGAAGCACGAGGATCAGCGCGACCGCGCCGACCGACATGCCGATGCTGACGACGTTGAAGGTCCCCGCATGCGCGGCATACGCCTGCCAGCGCGCCAGGAACTCGCCCGGCACATGCGCGAGCTGCAAGCCAAAGAGATCCTTCACCTGCGAACTGAAGATGCTCACCGCGATGCCGGCGGTGAAGCCGGTGATCACCGGCTGCGGCATGTAGCGCATCAGCGCGCCCAGACGCAGCAGGCCGGCGGCGATCAGCATCAGGCCGGCCAGCAGCGTGCACAGGATCAACCCGCCGTAGCCAAATCGCTCGATGACCACGAAGACCACCGGGATGAAGGCCGCGGTCGGCCCGCCGATCTGCACCCGCGAGCCGCCCAGCGCGGAGATCAGGAAGCCGGCGACGATCGCCGTGTGCAGGCCCTTCTCCGGCGCCGCGCCGCTGGCGATCGCCAGCGCCATCGCCAGCGGCAGCGCGACCACCGCGACGGTGAGGCCGGCGACGAGGTCGTGGCGCAAGGCCTCCAGGCCATAGCCGTGGCGCAGCAGCGTCCAGGCCTTGGGAACGTATTGCCGCCAGGCCGACGCGGGCGCAACCGCGGCCATCAACGCTGGTTGAGGTCGGGCAACCCGCTGGTGAGCCAGAGCCGCTTGGCCGCCGGATCGTAGCGCCAGGCCTGGTGGTCGGTGATCGTGCGCTCGACCTGGGTGTTGCGATTGACCACGCGGATCTCGACGACCTGCGTGATGCTGCCGTCGGCGCCGACCTGGCGGTCCTTCACCTCGTAGCCGGTGACCTGCACCTGCTTGAAGCGCTCGCGCTCCAGGTCGCTCAGCGCCTGCGACGCGCGCAGCGCCGGGTCGATGAAATCGTCGGCCCGGTCCAGTTCGTTCCAGCGTACCGCCACGCCGTAGTCGGTGAGGGTGTTGTCCGCGCTTGGCTTGCGCGTGCCGTCGGGGCAGCCGGCCAGCACGAGCACCAGCAGGAGCAGCGGAAGTCGGGACCAGGCCATGGCCCCATTATGCGCGGCCGGCGCCGCTTGGCTAGTGGCGGCTCAGGCCGCGTCCACGCGCTTGAGGGCGAAGCGCGCCTCCAGCGTCGCCGCCACCGTGCCGTCCGCCGTGCACACGCGGCACTGCATCGTCGCACTGGCGCGGCGGCGCTCGCCCAATGTGCGCACGATCGCGTCCCAGTCCTGGTCGCCGCGCAACCGCGCCTCGGCGACCAGGTCGTCGAACAGCGGCGCCAGGTAGCGCACCTGGCTGTCGGCGACGTAGACCTCGCTCCCCAGCCCCGCGGCCTGCGCGCGCAGCATCAGCCAGCCCCAGCCGGCCAGCGTCATCACGCCCGCCAGGCTGCCGCCGAAGGCGCAGGCCTTGTCGTTGACGTTCGCCGACAGCGGCGCGGCCAGGCGCAGGCAGCCGTCGCGGAAATCGAGCGCATGCACCTGCATCGCCGCCACCGGCGGCATCGCCGCGAGCAGCGGATCGAGCGCGCGCGGGTCGGGCGTGCCGGGGTCGTGGGTATCGTCGGAAGTCATCGCGTGGCCTTGTCCGTGGTCCTGTGCCAAGCTCGCCGCATGAAGCGAACGACGGCCGGGCGGCATCCCTTGCAGGGATGGTACGTCATCTCCCTCAGGCCGCTGAACCGGCACGGCGGGCTGCGTCGCGCCGCCGCCGCGCGCGGCGCGCGCCTGTTCGCGCTGTCCACGCTGGCGCTCGAACCGCTCGACGACGACGGCGCGCTGGACGCCGCCCTGCAGTGTCCACGGGTGGTCGTGACGAGCCCGTCGGCGGTGGCAATGGCATCCCGTGACCGGCCCCTGCGCACGCGGCACGGGCAGGCCTGGTTCGCGCTCGGCGCGGGCTCTGCCGCAGCCTTGCACCGACGCGGCATTGCCCGCGTGCAGGTGCCGGCGGCCGGCAGCGATTCCGAGGCCCTGCTGGCACTGCCGGGCTTGCAGCAGGTCCGCGGCGAGGCGGTCGGCCTGCTGACCGCGCCCGGCGGCCGCGGCCTGATCGCGCGCGCGCTGCGCGCGGCCGGCGCCCGCCTCCAGGTCGCCGAAACCTACCGGCGCGTGCCGCGCGAACCGTCGCCGAAGCGGCTGCGCGCGCTGGCCGCGCTGCCCCGGCGCAGCGCGCTGGTGCTGACCAGCGAGGAGGCCTTCGCGCCGCTGTGGCGGGCGGCCGACGCCGCGCAACGCGAGCGCCTGCGCGCGTCGCCCTGCGTGGTGGCCAGCGACCGCCTCGCCGCGCACGCGGCCGCGCTGGGCTTCCGGCAACTGCTGCGCGCGACGGGCCCACGGCCCGCGCAGCTGCTGCAGGCGCTGGAAGCGCATGCCGGCACGCAGCGCATCCGGTAGCATTCGCGCGCGGTTCCTGCGTTATCCCCCCGACCTCCGCCGAGCCTGCCGTCGTGCCTGAAGCACCGCCCGTCCCGCCCGCCCGCCGCCTGCCGCCCGCCCTGTGGGTGCTGCTGGCGGTTTGCGCGCTGGTGGCCGGGCTGCTCGGCTGGCGGCATTGGCAGCGTTCGCAGGCCGAGGCCGGCGATGCGGTGGACCTGCGGCCGGAGGCCCTGGACGCCCGCTTGTTGCAGGTCGAGGCCGGGATTGCCTCGTTGCGACGCAGCCAGGACGCGTTGAACCAGAAACTCACCGACACCCGCGCGCGGACGGGATTGCTCCGCGATGAGGTGCTGGCCAGCACCCAGCGCGCCTCGCTGCTGGAAGACAGCGTGCGCGAACTGTCGAGCGTGCGCGAGGACGGCGTGGCGGTGCTGCGGCTGGACGAGGTCGAATTGCTGCTCACGCTCGCGCAGCAACGCCTGCGCCTGGCCGGCGACCTGACCGGCGCGATCCGCGCGAGCGAGCTGGCGCGCGGCGTACTCGCCTCGCAGAACGACCCGCAGCTGCTCGACCTGCGCCAGACCCTGGACCAGGAGCTGGCGGCGCTGCGCGCGCTGCCGCCGGACCCGGCCGCGCAGGCCTCCGGCGAGCTCGACGCGCTGGAAGCGGTGCTGCCGACGCTGGAGGCGCAGTCCATCGCCAGCGCGCGCAGACCCTCGGAATCCAGCAGCCTGCGCGAGCTGGTGGACGCGCTGGTGCAGGTGCGCCGCAGCGACGACAGCGAGCTGCTGGCCCCCGCCGACCGCGAGAGCGGCCGCGCCGCGCTGGCGCTGGAACTCGCGCTCGCCCGCACGGCGCTCGCGCGTGCCGACCAGGCCGGTTTCCGCACCGCGGTCAAGCGCGTGGACGTCTGGCTGGGCCAGCTCTACCCCGCCACGCCGCTGCTACGCGAGCGCCGCATGCGGCTGCAGCGCCTGGGCACGCTCGCGCTGTCCTACGACCTGCCGGTGGCCGGCAGCACGCTCGCGCAGTTGCAGGACATCCGCCGCAGCCGCCGGACCGGCCGATGAGTTTCTTCCGCACCCTGCTGTGGTGGTTGCTGCTGGCGGTACTCGGCGCGCTGGCCTGGGAACAGTTTTCCCCGGACCCCGGCCAGGTGCTGGTGCGCTGGCATGGCACCACGGTGGTGTTCATGTCGCTGGCGGTGTTCCTGGCGGCCTGGGGCCTGGCCTGGTTTGCATCGTGGGCGTTGTGGACCCTGCTGCGCCTGCCCTTCACCGCCTGGCACCGGCTGGCCGCGCAGCAGGCGCGCAACCG
>CBININ010000056.1:0-10503 GCA_966250755.1 uncultured Gammaproteobacteria bacterium
AGTCCCGCCCAAAGGACCGGTCCCATGGCCATCTGGAAAGACAGCAGCACGCAACGGCAGGCGGCCCCTGCCCCGTCCGCGCCGGAGGCGCAGGACACCCATCGCATGGACCTGAATGCCCGCGCCGACGCCGCGCCCGTGGCCGCCGTCCCGGCCGCCCGTCCTGCCGCCGATCGCGCCCGCGCCGAGTCGGTGATCGCCGCCGACATCATGATCGAAGGCAAGATCGAAGGCAGCGGCAGCGTCCGCATCGCCGGCCGCTTCAAGGGCGACGTCAACGTGCAGGGCGACCTGACCATCGAGGCCGGCGCCAAGTTGACCGGCGGCGTGCGCGCCGACAAGGTGACGATTGCCGGCGAGCTCGAAGGCAACATCGAGGGCGCCAACCAGGTCAGCCTGCTGGCGACCGGCGCGGTGGTCGGCGACGTGAAGTGCGGCAACATGACCGTGGCCTCCGGCGCGCGCATGCGCGGCGTGGCCGAATTCGGCTGGGACGAAAAGTCCGGCAAGAAGGGCTTCGGGTCGGAAACCGTCGGCAACGCATGACGCCGGCCGCTTCGAGCCCGCATAGCGCATGAGCGCGGTCCGCCCCGGCCAGCCTGGGGCCACGCGTGCGTGCCCGCACTGCAAGGAGACCATCCTTGAGAGTGCCGCCGTGTGCCCGGCGTGCAAGCACCACGTCCGTTTCGACGCCACCCCCGAGGCGCCGGATCCGGACCTGCCCAGCCCGCTGCGCATCGAGGGGAGCATCCGCCAGCCGGCGGATGTCTCCGCCTGGGAATACACCGTCACGGTGACGATCAAGGACGACCGCGGCGTCGAGATCGCCCGCAAGCTGGTCGGCGTCGGCGCGATGGCGCCCAACGAGCAGCGCAGCTTCACCCTCAGCGTGGACATCACGCCCGCCAAGGGCAAGGGCAAGTCCCGCACCCGCCACTAGCGGTGCAAGCGTCGCGGTGACGCCCGGTCAGCGCAGCTGGCTGTCCTTGCTGCCGCGGCGGTTGTAGCCACTCACCGCCGCATTGTCGGCCGCATCGGCGGCTTCCTGGCAGGCCACGCACAGGCGCACGCCCGGGATCGCCTTCCGTCGTGCCGGCGGGATTGGCGCGTCGCATTCCTCGCAACGCTTTCGGCCCGGGCCGCTCGGCAGTTTCGCCCGCGCGCGCTCGATGCCGTCCTTGATGGTGGCGTCGATCTGATCCTGCACCGCGCCGTCCGCGGCCCAGCCGGTGGCCATCTCGTGTCCTCGGTGTCTTCCTGCGTCCAGCACCAATATGGGCAACCGGTGCTGAACACAAGCGCCCGCGCTCAGAAGCGGTCCACCGCCTCCTGGTAGCGGACGATGTCCAGGCCGCTGATGCCGCTACCGCTGCGGCAATGCAGCTTGTAGGGGCGCGGCACGCCGGTGTTCTGCTCGTTGGATTCGACCTCCAGGAAGCCGAACTGGTCGTCGCCCAGCCCGCCATCGGCCCGGTCGCCGAAATAGTTGCCCTCGCCCTTGTTCGGGTCCGGCACCACGGTCGAATCGTTGCCGCCCGCCCCGGTTTCGCCGGTTTCCGGATCGATGGCACGAAGTTCCAGCCCGTAGGCCGGCAGCGCACGCACGCCGGTGTTGGGGTCGATGATCTCGCAGAAGCCATAGTCGGCCGAATGGAGCCGGATGACATGGGTGTTGCTGCCGGCGCCGGCGGGAATGGTGTAGGCGCGCCCCAGGCCGTCCTGCGAGCGCAACAGCTCGCGGCGTCCGAAGATGGTCTGCGGGCCGACCACCCGTCCGCCGATCGCGTCCTCGCCGCCGTCGCCGACTTCCTGCTTGGCGATGCGGAAGTCCGCGCCGAAGCTGGTGTTGTCCTGCACGGTGCAGAAGGCCATCACGCCGGGCTCGTCCGGGCCGTTCTCGAAGACCTTCAACATCGCGTTGTCGTAGTCGCCGGCGGCGGCGCCCGCGGTGGCGAAGATGTCGAGCAAGCGCACGATCTTGCCCGGGATCAGCGTCTGCTGGCCGGAACCGATCTGGGTACCGGCGCTGTTGAACAGGAAGTAGTTGATGGGCGTGTTGGCCAGGGGCAGGTCGGCGTCGAGGTTGTTGACCAGCCCCAGGAAGCAGTTGGTCTGGAAGGCCGGCGCGCTGGGCGTCGCCGCCGACCGGCGCAGGCCGTTGATCACGCCGTCGGCCGAGGTGAACTCCGACGCCGCGAAGGCTTCGACGGTGAAGCCGTTGCCCTGCGGATTGGCCACCCGCGAGAACCCGGCGAACGGCAGCACCAGGAAATTGGCCGAGCGCACGCTCAGGAACCCGAACTGGCTGCCGGCGGCCAGCGCGGGACAGATCTCGCGAAGGCTGTTGAAGGCCAGGGTGCGGTTCGGCAGGATGTTGAAGGTCGGGCACTCCAGGGCACTCGCCTGGCTGGTGCCGATCGCCGGCAGGTAGGTCGGCTGCAAGGTCAGCGTGACCCCGGTCGGGTTGCGGAAGTTGAAGCGCTGGGTGAAGGACGCGGTGTCGACGACCACCGGGAACACCTGCACGGAGTGGTACCCGTCGGTGGTTTGCCCGCGAGCAGCGCCAGCGACAAGCAGCGAAGCCGTGCTCAGCAGCACGGCAAGCACGATACGCATTCGGTTTTCCCCTGTAAGGGCCGCCCCCCGCGGCCAGGGTTGAATCTATTCCCGGATCGGACGCGCGTCCACCGGATTCCGGCCGGGAACCGTGACAGCCCGCGCGGTTGCAAGTCGACCTAGAGCAACCGCACTTCCGTCGCCCGCAGCAGCACGGCCTCCTGGCCGAACGCCAGCTCCAGACCCTGGCGATAGCCCCGCCACCAGGCTTCGTCCATCGCCGGATCCATGACCTCGAACAGGACGACGTCGTCGCGGCTCAGCTCTCCCTCCTCGTCCTCCCACAGGCCCTGGGCCGGCGAGCGCAGGTAGGTCGTCACGCCGCCAAAACGCTCGGTGAGCTCGCGCCGCACGCGCGGGAAGGCGCCGCGCGCGAAGGCCCGGCCGGCGTTGTCCTTGAGCGGCAGGAAGAACTGGACCAGGTGCATGCGCCCAGCATTGCCCCGCGCCGCCCAGCCGGCCCTGAACATTGCGCTTGACCTGGGTCAGCGCGCGCCACGACGGGGGCCGGCATCCTCCGGGTCCACCCTCCCGCGGGAACCGCCATGGAATTCCACCTGCCGCTTGCCCAGTCCCTCGACGACCTGACCGCCGTGCGCGAATCGGTCCTCGCCCTCGACCCCTCCGCGGTGGTGGACACCGCCGCCGACGGCCTGACCCTGCGCATCGCCTCCGTGCTCGGGCCGCTGGACCTGGCATGGTCGCTGCGCCGCGGCGGCCTGCCCGCCAACGCCGACCAGTTGATGACCATTCCGTCGGTGTGCTGCGGCGGCTGCTCGGGCTAGGGCGGCCAAGCTGAGCGCCGTGGCAACGGCCACGCGCGGCGCCTTTGCGCTTGAGCGGCCGTTCATCGCCGGCTTCCCATGATGGCGGCGGGACTATTCCCGACTGCAAGGAGGCAGACCATGAAACGCATCGCCTTGGCCCTCGGCCTGGCCTTGGCCGGCACGATGCCGGCGCTCGCGCAGGACGCCACCCAGGATCCGGCCACCCCGGCCACGCCGGCGAATCCGGCGACCCCCGCCAACCCCGACGCGCCAATGACTCCAGCGACGCCCGCCACCCCGGCGACGCCCGCCACTCCGGCCGACCCGAGCATCCCGACGATGCCCGAGCAGGCCGCCGGCAGCGTTCACACCACCACGCAGTACCACGGCCCGCATCGCTATCCGCCGGCCACCCGTGGACGCGCCGGCGATCCGCCGGTGATCGACCACAGCATGGACACGCTGGTGGTCGAGCCGACCAAGACCACCATCACCATCCCGGCGCCAACCGGCACGCCGTAAGCGAATGGGCCTTTCGCGGGCTCAGCGCAGCCCGCGGAAGGCACGCAGGATCGCCTCCGCCGAACGCGCGGCATCGTCCGCGCCGGTCTGCCAGTTCGACACCGAGATGCGCATCGCGGCCATGCCGTGCCACTGGGTGCCGCTCAACCAGCAGGTGCCGTCCGCCTGCACGGCGGCCACCACGGCCCGGGTCGTGGCGTCGTCGTCGCCGAAGCGCACCAGCACCTGGTTGAGCACGACGTCGTTGAGCACCCCCACGCCGGGTTCGGCGGCGAGCGCCGCCGCCATCGCGCGCGCCGCGGCGCAACAGCGGTCGAGCAAAGCCTCGACGCCTTCCCGGCCCAGTGCACGCAAGGTGGCGTAGGTCGGCACGCCACGCGCACGGCGCGAGAACTCCGGCGACCAGTCCACGGCATCGCGTTCCAATCCCCGCTTCTGCTCCAGGTAAGGTGCCGAGGACGTCATCGCATCGTGGTGGTCCTGGCGATGGCGCACGATCGCCACGCCGCAGTCGTAGGGCACGTTGAGCCACTTGTGCGCATCGGTCGCCCAGGAATCGGCGCGCTGCATCCCGCTGGCCAGCGGAGAGAGCGCGCGGCTGGCGCGTGCCCACAGGCCGAAGGCACCGTCCACGTGCAGCCACGCGTCGGGGCGATCGACGAGGATGTCGGCGATATCGTCGAGCGGATCGAAGGCGCCGGAGTTGACGTTGCCCGCCTGCGCGCAGACCAGCACCGGGCCCGCGAGCGTGGCCAGCAACTCGCGCAGGCGATCGGCGCGCATGCGCCCCTGCGCGTCCGCCTCGACGCGGTGCGCCGAGCGCGTGCCGATGCCGAGGTAGCGCAAGGCGACGTCGACGGTGACGTGCGACTCGGCCGAGGTGACCACGTGCAGGCGCGGCGCGCCGGCCAGGCCGTCCGCTTCCACGTCCCAGCCCTCGCGCCGCAACAGCGCATGCCGCGCCGCCGCCAGGCAGGTGAAGTTGGCGGCCTGGCAACCGGTGACGAAACCCAGCGACGACTCCCGCGGCAGGTCGAACAGGTCTAGCAGCCAGCCGGCCGCGACCTCCTCCACCGCGGCGGCCCAGGGCGAGCACACGTGCAAGCCGGCGTTCTGGTCGTAGGCCGTGGTCAGCCAGTCGCTGGCCATCGCCACCGGCTGGCTGCCGCCGATGACGAAACCGAAGTAGCGCGGCGAACCGCTGGCGACCACGCCGCGCTCGGCCTGAGCCGCCAGCAAGGCCAATACCCGTGCGGGATCCTCACCGGCGTCGGCCAGCGGCCCGCCGAGGGCCTGCACCAGTTCGTCGCGTCCGGCGCGCGCGCCGACGTGGCGCTCGTGCTGGCGCCGAAGGTGGTCGAGCGAGAGTTCGCGGGCTTGCGCCAGCAGCGCGTCGAAATCGTGGGCGGGCATGGTTCGGGCCTGGCAACCGTCGGACTGCACAGGCTACCGAAACCCCGCCTCCGCCGCGATCTCAGGTCTTGCAGGTGTTGAAGCCGAGCAGCGTGTAGAGCGGGCAAAAGCGGAACAGGCCCGTCGCCAGCGGCACCACGCCGATCCAGGCCCACACCGGTCCGCCGGTCGCCGCCCAGGCCAGCAAGGCCAGGCCCAACAGGATCCGGACCGCCCGGTCCACCAATCCGACATTGGCTTTCATGGCGCGCTCCTCGTGAGGGGTGCCGCCAGTCTGGGCCGGTCCGCGCCTGCTCGCTTGATCGCGCTCAAATTCAGGCCGGGCGCGGCAGCACCGTCAGGACCCGCTCGGTAAAGAGGTGGAACTCGGCCATGAACTTTCGCAGGAACTCGCGCGTGGCCTCCACCGTCACCTCGCCGTCGTCGCTGATCATGCCCGGCTTGAACTGCACGTAGGCCTCCGGCGAGTTCATCTGCGGCGCGTTGCAGAAGCTGAGCAGGCTGCGCAGGTGCTGCTGCGCCACCGCGGTGCCGATCGCCCCGGGCGAGGTGCCGATCACCGCGGTCGGCTTGCGCGCGAAACTGTTGGTGCCGTAAGGCCGCGTGGCCCAGTCGATGGCGTTCTTCAGCCCGCCCGGGATGGATCGGTTGTATTCGGGCGTGACGAACAGGATGGCGTCCTTCGCCTCGATCGCCGATTTCCAGGCCCGTGCCACCGCCGGGTAATCGGCGTCGTGGTCGGGGCTGTAGAGCGGCAGCGCGCGGAACGGGATTTCCTCCAGTTCCAGCGCGTCCGGCGCCAGTCGCGCCAGGGCCAGCGCCAGCTTGCGGTTGATCGAGGTGGACGACAGGCTGCCGACGATGTAGCCGACGCGGAAACGGTCCATGGCGCATGCTCCAGGCGGGTGACCAGCTTATGCCCGCGGTGGCGGTTTCACCGGCTGCCGGCTGAAGGGCCCGTGCCTGCCCTCGGACGGGTCGCGCGTGCGGCGCGCCTATACTCGACGGCGCATGGATCCCGACACCGATCGCGACGACCGACCCTGGCGGCCCGCGGCGGCGGGCGCCTCCTTCGTCTATGTGTTCCCGCGTCCGGGCGAGGACCTGCTGAAGCTCGGCATGTCGCGCGATCCGCTCGAACGGCTGCAAGCCCTGCACCCACGCTGGTACGAGTTCTTCGACCTCGACGCCGGCTGGATCGCCGCCACCGACCGGGTCCGCGAGGCGCGCGCGCTCGAACTGCGGCTCGCAGGCAGCCTCGCCGGACTGGGCGCGCCGGCGCCCCTCACCGTCAACGCCGCCGCCGGCGGGCACACGGAGTGGTATCGGGGCGCACTCTGCTCGCTCCAACGCGAAGCCGACGCCCTGCAGTCGAAAGGTGTACGCGTGTACCGACCACTGCGACAGTGGCTGCAGCCGCGCATGCTCGAGCAGGCGGCGCGGCTGTTCCATTGGAGCGAGGCGCTGTTGTCGGAACTCGAATCGGCCGGACCGCAGCTCGGGCCGCGGCCCGAGCCGCTGGAATGGACGCTCTGCCATGGCCTGGACGCCCTGCCGGCCCTGGGCCTGCCCCTGGCGCAGTGGGTGTCCCCGCGGGTCCTGGCCTGGCGCGACGGATTGCGCCGGCGCACCGGGGCCTAGCTGCCATCCCAACTTGTGGCCCTGTCGAAGCGCGCCCGTGCTTGCCACACTCCTCCCTTCCCCGGGGAATCCAGATGACACGCATCGCGCTATTGCTCCTGCTCGCCTTGCTGCCCGCCATGCCAGCTCATGCCGCTGCGGAGCTACGCATCCACGTCGAGCCGCGGGTGGAAATCGCCAGTGTGATGGCGCGCCTGGCCGGCTACGAGGAATTCCAGGCCGCCGGCGTTCCGGCCTACGACGCCGCGGTGCAGGCGCACTTTGCCCCTCATGCCGGGCATCCCTCGATCGCGGTCATGCGCGAGCTGCGCGAGTCGCGTCGCATCGGTTACGGCGCGCCGCTGGAGCTGGCCCTGCTCGCGGATGCGCGCTGGAAGCCGCGGCATCGGCTCGATCCGCGGCCCGACTGGCTCGACGCGCGCTGGGACCCGGCGTCGGCGCGGCGCTTCCTCGACGCCGCGCGCCGCTTCGACCGCGATACCGGCGCGCAGGCCTTCTTCGCCAGCCAGCGCGCGGTCCACGCCCGGGCCGAGGCCGCGCTGGCCGCCGCGCTGGGCTCGCGGCTCGACCTGTCGTGGTACCGCGCCCTGCCGGGCGCGGCGGGCGCGGAGTTCGAACTCGTCCCCACCCTGCTCGCCGGCCAGAACAACTACGGGCCGCACCAGCGGCGCGCCGACGGCCGTCGCATCGTCTTCGGGCTGATCGGCACGCCGACGCTGCGCGCCTCCGATCCGGTCAGCTACCCCGCCGAAGCGGTGCTCGCGCTGCTCGTGCACGAGTTCCACCACTCCTTCGTCAATCCCTGGGTGGATGCGCATGCGCGGGCCCTGATGCCAGCGGCCGAGTCCTTGTACCTGGTGGTGAAGCCGCGCATGCAGTCGCTGGCCTACGGCGATCCGCGGATCCTGCTGTACGAGAGCCTGGTGCGCGCGCAGACCCAGCGCTACCTGCGCGCGCACGGCGAGGCCGCGGTGCTGGCGCGCGTCCTGGCCGAGGATCGGGGCAAAGGCTTTCCCTGGGTGCCGGCGCTGGCGGACCTGCTGGAGGCGCGTGCCGCCACTGGCGCCTCGACGCAGGACGCCGATGCCGCCACGCAGGTCGCGGCGCTGTTGCAGGACTGGGCGCGCGACGACGGCGCCCGCGTGCACGCCGAGGAACGCCGGCTCGCCGACGAACGCCTCGCGCGCCTGCAGGCCGGGCCGCAGGTGGTCGCGTATGCGCCCGCCCAAGGCGCGCGCATCGCGCCGGGCGACGGCCTGCTCGAGCTCCGTTTCGATCGCCCGATGGCGCCCGCGCTGGCGATATTTGGTGACGTGCCCGAGGTCATCGGCAAGCCGGCCTGGAGCGAGGACGGCACGACGTTGCGCATCCCCGTGCGCTTCGCGGCCGGCGGCGCGTATCGGCTGCTGCTCAATACCGAGGACGCGATGAAGATGCGCAGCCGCGCCGACGAACCGCTGGCACCGCGTGAATGGAAATTCAGCGTCGGCGATTGAAACGCGCCCACGCGCCGCCGCGATGAACGCATCCAAAACACCACACTGCACAAACTACTCGGCTCGCTGAACGGAAGTGCGGCAACGCACGTTTTGCGCTTGTTTGCTCGACGGTGCCCGGGCATAAAGCCGGGAACGAAATCCGACAGGACGGCAGATGGCGCAGATAGCGGAACCCGACTCGATGCTCGGCACGGGCATCGAAGGACTCGACGACGTGCTCGGCGGCGGCCTCACCCCCAATCGCCTGTACGTGCTCGAGGGCGCGCCCGGCGCCGGCAAGACCACGGTGGCGTTGCAGTTCCTGATGGAAGGCGCGCGGCTGGGCGAGCCGGTGTTGTACGTCACCCTGTCGGAGACCGGCGACGAACTCAAGGGCGTCGCGCGCTCGCACGGCTGGGACCTGTCGGGCATCCACATCCGCGAAATGCTGCCCTCGCCCGAGTCGCTGCAACCCGACGAGCAGTACACGATGTTCCACCCCTCCGAAGTGGAGCTCAGCGAGACCACCCAGCGCATCCTCGAGGATGTGCAGGCGCTGTCGCCCAAGCGCATCGTCTTCGACTCGCTGTCGGAACTGCGGCTGCTGTCCGGCGGCTCCCTGCGTTATCGCCGCCAGATCCTGGCGCTGAAGCAATTCTTCTCCGGCCGCCAATGCACCGTGCTGCTGCTCGACGACATGGCCGCGACCCATCGCGACCAGCAGGTGCAATCGATCGCCCACGCCGTGCTGCGCCTGGAGCAGACCCACTCCGATTACGGCGCGGTGCGCCGCCGGCTGGTGGTGGTCAAGTTCCGCGGCAAGGACTTCCGCGGCGGCTACCACGACTGCCGGATCATCAAGGGCGGCCTGCAGGTATTCCCGCGCCTGGTCGCGTCCGAGCACGTGCATCCGGTGGACCAGACCAAGCTGCCCAGCGGCATCGCCTCGCTGGACCGCCTGATGGGCGGTGGCCTGGAGCGCGGCACCAGCACGCTTTTTGTCGGCGCGCCGGGTACCGGCAAGTCCACCGTGGCCGTGCAGTTCGCCATCGCCGCCGCAGAGCGGGGCGAGAGTGCCTCGATCTTCCTGTTCGACGAAAGCGTCAATACCCTGCGCACGCGCTGCGCCAGCATGGGCATGGACATCGAACGCTGGCTCGCGGCCGGCCGCATCAAGTTGCGCCAGGTGGACCCGGGCGAGATGTCGCCGGGCGAGCTCGTGCACCTGATCCGCCAGGCCGTCAACCACGACGAGTCCACGGTGATCGTGATCGACAGCCTCAACGGCTACCTCAATGCCATGCCCGACGACCGCTTCCTGATCGTGCAATTGCACGAGCTGCTCACCTTCCTGGGCCAGGCCGGCGTGGCCACCCTGCTGGTCGGCGCCCACCACGGCATGATCGGCACCACCATGCAGGCGCCGGTGGACGCCAGCTACCTTGCCGACGCCATTGTCATGCTGCGCTACTACGAGGCTGCCGGCGAGGTGCGCCAGGCCATCTCGGTGGTCAAGAAGCGCGGCGGCGCGCACGAGCGCAGCATCCGCGCCTTTACCATGGACAAGGGCGGCCTGCACGTGGGCGAGCCGCTGCGCAACTTCCGCGGGATCCTCACCGGTGTGCCGGTCCCGCTGGGTGCGGTACCCATCCAGGAGGAAGGGTTCGGGGGCGCTGACGTCCCGGCGGGGACATGAAATTCCCCGACCCGGGCCACTCGCCCCTGCGCGTGCTGGTGCGGGGCGCGACGGCGCGCGACGACCTGATGACCGCGCGCGAACTCGGCCGCGCCGGTATCGAAGCCGAGCCCTGTGCCAGCATCGCCCGCATGCTGCAGGAACTCGAGCGCGGTGCCGGCGCCCTCCTGCTCGCCGAGGAATCGCTCGCCGACCCGCACATCCACGAACTGCTGCAGGCCGTGTCCCGCCAGCCGCCCTGGTCGGACCTGCCGATCATGATCCTCGCCCGCCAGGGCGCCGACTCCGCGGCGCTGGCCGAGGCCATGGCGCTGGGCGCCAACCTGACCGTGCTCGAGCGGCCGATGCGGGTGGCCGCGCTGGTGACGGC
>CBININ010000057.1:0-10299 GCA_966250755.1 uncultured Gammaproteobacteria bacterium
GCTACGGCCAGCAGGGCGGCTACGGCCAGCAGGGCAACTATGGACAGGGCCTGCAGGGCGGTAGCCAGGGCTACGGCCAGAGTGGCTTTGGCCAGGGCGAATACGGACAAGGCCAGCAGCGCCATCTGTCGGAGGACCTGTACGGCCGCAACTACGGCTACAGCATGGGCTACGAGCACAATCCGCGCGGCCAGCAGGGCTACGGCCAGGGCAGCGGCATGGGCCAGTTCGAGCAGTCCAGCGGCGGTTACGGCGCACGCTCGAGCTTCGGCCAGGAATACAACCGCGCGATGCGGCACGAGCCGCAGGGAGGCTACGACACCGGCTTCGGCGGCAGTTATGGCAGCAGCAGCGGCTACGGCGGCAGCAGTGGCCATGGCCAGTCGAGCCAGTTCGGCGCGGGCCGCGGCGGGATGGGCGGCCAGTACGGCCAGCAGGGCATGGAGCAGGGCAGCCAGAGCCAGGGCGGCTGGTTGCAGTCGCTGCGCGGCAAGGGCCCGAAGGGTTACACCCGCTCCGACGAGCGCCTGAAGGAAGACATCTGCGAGCGCCTGACGCACCACGCCGGCATCGACGCCAGCGATGTGGAGATCGAGGCCAAGCAGGGCGTGGTCACCCTGACCGGCACCGTCACCGAGCGCCAGGCCAAGCACCAGATCGAGGACCTGGTCGAGAACGTCAGCGGCGTGAAGGACATCGAGAACCGCATCAGCGTGCGGGCGCAGTCGCAGTCGCAGCAGCAGGCCGGTTCCGGCAGCCTGGGCGGCGGCAGCAGCGGCCAGCGCGGTGGGCAGTCGGCGAGTTCCGGGAGCCAGTCCACCAGCGGCTCGTCCTCGGCCGGCAGCAGCGCGGGCCAGTCCGGCACCGAGGCCAAGCCGAAGCACTGACCGGCGTCAGCGAGTGGAAGATCGGGGGCCCGCGAAAGCGGGCCCTCGTTCTTGACGGGGTACGCCGGCGGACGTGGGCGCTCGTCCCTGGATGCCGTCGGGCCCGAAGAAGCGGGCCGCGCGGAACTCAGCCCGCGTGCTGCGCGCGCCGATCGGCGAACGGCGGGATGTTGTGCACGCGCCGTTCGATGAAGCGCCCGACGCCGTCTGCGCCCTCCTCGCGCGCCAGGCCCTTGGCCTGGTAACCGGCGAGTCGGTTGTAGATGGTCTTGGTGGTGATGCCCAGCGCCTCGGCGGCCTTGGCCTTGTTGTCGTTGAAGTAGGCCAGGGTCTTGAAGAGCATCCGCCGCTCGATCTCCGCCAGCGAGGTGCCGACCGCGAAGGTGATGGTGCTGGCAGTCTCGGCGACCGGTCCGGCCGGACGCCGCGAGGGCAGGTCGGGCCGCACGACCTCGTCCTCGGACAGGATGTAGGCGCGCTGGATCGCGTTCTTGAGCTCGCGCACGTTGCCCGGCCACGCGTGCCGCGCCAGCAGGGCCTCGATGTCCGCGGGGAACGCGCGTTGCGTGTCGTAGCGCTCGTTCAACCGGGCAAGGAAGAGCTGCGCGATCGGCAGCAGGTCCTCCGGTCGCTCGCGCAGTGGGCCGATGCGGATCGGGAACTCGGCCAGCCGGTAGTAGAGATCCTCGCGCAGCCTGCCTTCCTGCCGCGCGCGGTCCGGCGCGCGGTTGGTGGCGGCGATGATGCGCACGTCCACCGGGATATCCTCGGTACCGCCGATGCGGCGGATGGTATGCGTCTCCAGCGTCCGCAGCAGGTGCACTTGCAGGTGCAGCGGCATCTCGGTGATCTCGTCCAGGAACAGGGTGCCGCCGTCGGCCTGCTGGAACAGGCCCAGGTGCCTGGCGTTGGCGCCGGTGAAGCTGCCCTTCTCGTGGCCGAACAGCTGGCTGGTGAGCAGCTCGCTCGGCACCGCGCCGCAGTTGAGCGCCACGAAGCTGCCCCTGCGCCCGCTCTCGGCATGCACTGCCGCGGCCACCAGTTCCTTGCCGACGCCGCTCTCGCCATGGATGAATACCGCCGCTTCGGTCGGCGCGACCCGCAGGATTTCCTCGCGCAGTGCGCGGATCTGCGGCGAGCGGCCGGCCAGGCCGTGCCAGGCGCTGTCTTCGCCGCCCACCGGCGGCAGCACCCGTTGCCCGCGCGCTTTCTCGATCAGCGCACGGAACTGCGAGGGATGCAGCGGCTTGACCACGTAATCCACGATCGGCAGGTGCAGGGCTTTCAGCGCTGTCTCCACCGTCGGGTGGCTGGTGACGAGGATGGCCTGGGTGCGGTGGCCCAGGTCGAGATGCTCGAGCAGGTCGAGCCCGCTGCCGTCCGGCAACGCCAGCTCCACCAGCGCGAGGTCGAAGCCGCCGGCGTCCAGCCGTGCCATCGCCTGCTGCACGGTGCCCGCGACCGTGATCTCGTAGCCCTGGCTCCTGGCGACGTCGGCGGCGGCGTGGACGAATCCGATGTCGGCATCGACGATGAGCAACTGGGGCCTGGCTTCCATGGGCGTGATTATTGGCATCCGGCAGGGCGAGCCCACGAGTTTCGCCGCCGCGGGATTTACACGGGGTTAAATCCTTCGTGCCTGCGTAGCGTTTCGTCGCAGCGCGTGCGCCGCTTGGAGCGGCTTCAGCCGGGTGGCATCACCCTTGCTTCCCCTGCTCGACCCGCGGTCCACGCCGCTTGCCGGTTGGCGCCCGCCAACCGGCCGTCACCAGCCAAGGAGATCACCATGGAACGGACCCACTCGCTTCGCGCCCTTCGTCTCGCCATCGCCGCAGGCCTGGGACTCTGCCTGTCCCTGCCGCTGGCCGCGCAGGACATGGGCCAGGGCGCCCGCCCGGGCAATCGCCCCGACAAGGCGGGCACCGCCTCCTCGCCCGCGAAGAACGCCGACAAGCGCTTCCTGGACAAGGCCACGCAGGACAACGAGAAGGAAGTCGCCGCCGCGACGCTGGGCCAGCAGAAGGCCGGCGCGCCCGACGTGCGCACCTACGCCGAACACTTGTTGCGCGACCACCAGGACATGCTGGTCAAGCTCGACGAAACCGCGGTCGCGCTGGGCGTCGCCACCGACCGTCGCTATGTCGCCATGGGTGGCTGGGGCAACAGCGTCGGCGACGGCAGCCAGCCGACTTCGGCGCAGGCCCCGCTTGCCGCCGGCGGCGCCACCACGGCGGGCAGCGTGACCGGCCGCGGCACCACCACCACCGGCGCCCCGAGCCCGGTCGGCGGCGGCACCGGATACGACACCAACACAATGGCCAGCACCGACCGCAACCCCACTGCGACCTCCACCACCACGCAGGCGGTGCCCGCCTCGGCGAGCGAGGATCCGGCCGTGCGCAAGCTTGCCGCGCAGTCCGGCGCGGCCTTCGATCGCGCCTTCGTCGAGCACATGGTGAAGGACCACAAGAAGGCGATCGCCGAGTTCGAGCGTGCCAGCAAGGACCGCGCGCTCAGCGAGGAAACCCGTACCCTGGCCAGCAACGCGCTTCCCAAGCTGCGCAACCACCTGGCGATGGCCGAAACCCTGCAGGTCAACCTCAAGACCGCGCAGTGACTGGCCCAGGTGCGAGGGTGCGCACGAGCCCCGCTCCCGCGGGGCCCGTCGCATCCGCGCCTAGCCGCAGGTGAGCTTCTGCACCACGCCGGTCTTCTCATCGAAGATCACGTTCAGGCGCGCGGCGTTGTAGTCCATCGTCATCGGACAGGTGCTGCAGACGACGCGGATCACCTTGCCCGCAGGCGCGGACGGCACGGATTCGTGCGACCTGCCGATCAGCGAGGCATGGCTGGCCGCACCACAGGTGTCGGCGCCGTCGACGGGGAGATTCGCGGACGGCGTCGCCGCCGGGCCCCCCGGCGTCGGGGAGGATTGGCACGCGCCCAAGGCCAGGGTGGACGCGAGCAGCGGGACGAAACGCCGCATGGCCGGTTCTCCTTCGGGGTCGGGCGATCCAGTCTAGCGACTCGCATTGCCGCCCGCACGCGCGGTACCCTCGCTCGAGGTATCCGCAGGGGGCGGCGCATGAGCTGCGGGCAGACGGCCCGGTTCACCATGGCGATCGCAGGCGCGCGGCAGTCGCTCGCGTGCATCCCGACCCGGCGCCGCGATCGCACGTGACTCGCGCCTCATTCGCCCTGGGCGGGCTGATCGCCGTGATGCTTGCCGGTTGCGAGCAGGCGCCGCCGGCGCCGCGACCCGAGCAGGTCCGCGCCCGCATCGAACGCCTGATGCCCGCCAGCCTGACCGATCGCAAGGACTGGGCCGCGGACATTTACGCCGCATTCGCCAGCTTGCGCCTTCCGCCTTCGGACTCGAACCTGTGCGCGGTGCTGGCGGTAACCGAACAGGAATCGGGCTACAACGCCAACCCTCGCGTGCCCGGGCTCGCGGGCATTGCCCGCGCCGAGATCTTCCGGCGCGCCAAGTCCAGGGGTGTGCCGGCCTTCCTGGTGCGGTTGGCCCTGGCTACCCAGTCGCCTGACGGCCGCTCCTACGACGAGCGCCTCTCGCAGGTGCGCACCGAGCGCGACCTGAGCCGGCTGTACGAGGCGTTCATCGCTTCGGTGCCGATGGGCCGTCGCCTGCTGGCGGGAAGCAACCCGGTGCGCACCGGCGGCCCGATGCAGGTCAGCATCGCTTTCGCCGAGCAGTACGCGCGGTCGCACCCCTATCCCTACGCCAGCGAGAGATCGATTCGCCAGGAAGTCTTCACCCGCCGCGGCGGGCTCTACTTCGGCATCGCCCATCTGCTGGACTATCCGGCCGGCTATCGCGATCCGGTCTATCGTTTCGCCGATTACAACGCCGGTTTCCATGCCAGTCGCAATGCCGCCTTCCAGCAGGCGGTGTCCCTGGCCTCGGGCATCCCGATCGCGCCCGATGGCGACGTGGTGGCTTACGGCAGGAAGCGTGACCGGCCGGGCGCGACCGAGCTCGCCGTGCAGTCGCTGTCGGACGCGCTGGACATGAGCGACGAACAGATCCATCGCGATCTGCTGAAGGGCGACCGCGCCGGCTTCGAGCAGACCACGCTGTACGCGCGAGTCTACGAACTGGCCGAACGACTCGAGCGCAAGCCGCTCCCGCGGGCGGTGCTGCCGCGGATCGACCTCCGCAGTCCCAAGATCACCCGCAAGCTCACCACCGCCTGGTTCGCCGGCCGGGTGCAGCAGCGGCATCGGCGTTGCATGGCACGGGCGCAAGCCCTGCCGGGACTCGATCCGTCGCGGTGAACCCCACTCGGCGTTGCACTATGATGGTGCAATGCCAGCCCTCGACGATCCCCTCGACCTGCTCGCCACCCCGGTCGCCCGTCTCGACGCCGAGGGGCGGGTCGCGGCCTGCAATCCGGCCTTCGCCAGCTGGCTGGGGGTGAGCGTCCGGCGGCTGCAGGGACTGGCCCTGGGCGAACTCGATGTGGAAACGGGGCGGCTGGCCGCGCTGCTCGAGCGCCTGCCGCAGGACGAGCCGCTTCGGGTGCGCCGCGCCAGGCTGGCCTTCCCCGGCGGCGCCGAGCGATTCGCCGAACTGTGGCTGACGGCTCGCGAGGCGGGCGTGCTGGTCGAGGCGCATCCGGCCGAGGAGTTCCCCGGCGAGCATCCGGCGACCTCGCTGCCGGCCGCGCTGTCGGCGGCGCTGAAGGGCCTCGCGCACGAGATCCGCAATCCGCTCGCCGGCCTGAAGGGCGCGGCGCAGTTGCTCGGCCGCCGCGCCGACGCCCGCGGCGCCGAGGACGACGAACGCAACCTGATCGGCCTGATCGGCAGCGAGGTCGATCGCCTCGCCGCCCTGGTGGAGCGGCTGATGAACCCCGCGCCGCCGAAGGCCTTCGCCCCGCTCAACATCCACGGCGTGCTCGAGCGCGTGCGCCAGCTCGCCGATGCCCAGGCGGCATGGTCGATCAAGCTGGTGCGCGATTACGACCCGAGTTTGCCCGATGTATCGGGCGACGCGGATCGCCTGTCGCAGGCGCTGTGGAACCTGGTGCGCAACGCGCTCGAGTCCGGCGCGAGCACCGTCGCCCTGCGCACCCGCGCCGAGCACGGCGTGCTGATCGGCGATGCTGGCCACAAGCTGGTGCTGCGGGTGGACATCGCCGACAACGGCCGCGGCGTGCCCGAGGACCTGGCCGAACGGATCTTCCTGCCGCTGGTGTCGGGACGCGCCGAAGGTACCGGGCTGGGATTGGCGCTTGCGCAGCAGGTCGCGCGCGAGCATGGGGGTTCGCTGGGATATCGCTCGCGGCCGGGGCATACGGTGTTCACCCTGCTGTTGCCGGTGCCGGAGCAGCCAGAGCAAGCCACGGAAGTCGAGCGCGCGGTGACAGGACAAGGCGAGCAAACCGATGGCGAATGAGCCCGCGACTGTCTGGGTGGTGGACGACGACCACGCCGTCCGCTTCGTGTTGCTCGAGGCGCTGCGCGAGGCCGGCTACCGCGTGCAAGGCTTCGACTCGGCGCGCGCGGCGCTGTCGACCCTCGACGATGAAACCGCCCGGCCCGACCTCGTTTTCACCGACGTGCGCATGCCTGGCCTCGATGGCCTGGGTTTCCTCGACCAGCTCAAGGCGCGTCGTCCCGCGCTGCCGGTGATCGTGATGTCCGCGTACACCGACATCGCCAGCACCGCCGGCGCCTTCCGCGGCGGCGCCCACGACTTCCTGTCCAAGCCCTTCGACCTCGACGACGCGGTGGCGCTGGCCGCGCGCGCATTGCCGGAGGCAACGCCGGTCCAGCCCATCCAGGGCGAGGACGGCGGCAAGGCCCAGGGCGAACTGCTCGGCCGCACGCCGGCCATGCGCGAACTCTTCCGCGCCATCGGCCGGCTCGCGCAGGCGCCGATCGGCGTGTTGGTCACCGGGGAGACCGGCACCGGCAAGGAACTGGTGGCGCGCGCGCTGCATCGCGAGTCGCCGCGCGCGCGCGGGCCGTTCGTCGCCCTCAACACCGCGGCCATTCCCGCCGAGCTGCTGGAGTCGGAGTTGTTCGGCCACGAGGCCGGCGCGTTCACCGGCGCCGGCAAGCGCCACGTGGGCCGCTTCGAGCAGGCGCACGGCGGCTCGCTTTTCCTGGACGAGATCGGCGACATGCCCGCCCCGCTGCAGACGCGACTGTTGCGCGTGCTCGCGGAAGGCGAGTTCTTCCGCGTCGGCGGCCGCGAACTGATCCGGGTGGACGTGCGCGTGCTCGCCGCCACCCACCAGGACCTCGACCGGCTGGTCGCGGAAGGGCGCTTCCGCGCCGACCTGCTGCATCGCCTCGACGTGGTGCGCCTGAGCCTGCCGCCACTGCGCGAGCGCAAGGCCGACCTCGGCCTGCTGGCCACGCGCTTCCTCGCCGAGGCCGCGCAGAAACTCGGCACGCCGCCCAAGCAGCTCAGCGCCGACGCCCTGCGCCGCCTCGAGCAGCACGACTGGCCCGGCAACATCCGCGAACTGCAGAACCTGTGCTGGCGGCTGGCGGCGCTGGCGCCGGGCGACAGCATCGCCGCGCGCGACCTGCGCACGCTGTTCCAGCCGCGTGCCGGGTCGAGCAATGAAGGCGCCGACTGGACCGCCGCCCTCACCGCCGTGGTCGCCAGCGCGCTGGAGCGCGGCGACGCCGACGTCCACGCCAGCCTGCGCGAGCGCTTCGACCAGGTCGTGCTCGACGCCGCCCTGCAGCACACCGGCGGCCACCGCCAGCAGGCCGCCGCGCGCTTGGGGCTCGGACGCAATACCCTTACCCGCAAGCTGGGCGCCGCCCGGCCGCGCGGCAAGCGCTGACAGGAGAGAGCGATGGACCTCGACGTGCGTTCCGCCACCGAAGCCGACGTCGCCCGGATGGCGCGCTGGGCCGAAGCGATGGCGCTGGAAACCGAAGCCAAGCAGCTCGACCTGGACACGGTGACGCGCGGCATCGCCGCCGGCCTCGCCGACCCGCAGCGCGCGCGCTACTACGTCGCCACCGTGGACGGCGAGCCCGCCGGCACGCTGATGCTGACCTACGAGTGGAGCGACTGGCGCAACGGCTGGTGGTGGTGGATCCAGAGCGTGTACGTCGCGCCCGCGCATCGCCGCAAGGGCGTCTACCGCGCGCTGTACTCGCACGTGCTGGCGCTGGCGCGCGCCGAGCCCGACGTGCGCGGGCTGCGGCTCTACGTGGAGAAGGAGAACACCAGCGCCCAGCACACCTACGAGTTCCTCGGCATGGTGGACGCCGGCTACCGCATGTACGAGGCGGAGACCCGCAAGGGCTGATCAGCCCGCCGCGAGCAGCGCGCGCGCGTCCTGGCCGGGCGGGCAATGCGCGAAGCTGACCTCGAGGCCGTGCGCCTCGAGCAGGGCGCCGATCTGGCGCTGGCGGATCTGGAAGCGGCGGAACCCGCGCTCGAGCACCTCGGCGCCCCGGGAACGATCGGCCTCGGGCAATCGCTGCAGCCAGCCCGGTTCCTCGATCAACGCGATCTGCGCACGCCGGCCCTGCACGCGCACCAGCGGCTCGTGCGCGTCCTCGAGCCAGTGTTCGGCATTGGGTGCCAGCAGCGCGCCCTCCACCAGCGACCACACGCGGCCGAGGCCAACGTGCTCGTACTGCATCGCCGTCATCGCGGCGAGGTCATGCGCGGTGAGGTAGCGCGCATGCTCCACCGTCGCGCCGAAGGCGTCCTGCGCCAGCAGCGCGGTGTCGGCGCCGGCCATACCGGTGTCGAGCAGCACCGCTTCCAGGCGCGCGCCGGCCGCCTCGGCCAGCGCCGCCTCGCCGCGCAGGCTGAAAGGCAGCAGGCGCAGCGGACCTTCGGCGTATTGCGGATCGGGTTGCGGCAGGCCCGAGCCGGCGGAGGCGGCGTCGCCGAAGGCGATCACCCGCGGATGCATCGCGCCGGGTGCCTGCGCGCCCAGGCGGTCGAGTTCGGCGTGCAACGGCCAGCCCGGCCGCAGCAGCTCGACCGGATCGAACAGCGCCGCCAGCAGCACGAGGTCGAGCACCTCGACCTCGGGCACCAGCCTGGCGAGGTCGCGGGACACCCGTTCGGCCAGGGCGCCGGCCCGGTCGCGGGGCAGGGCGGTCCGGGCGACGGCGGTGCCGGGCGTGAGTTCCAGCGCCAGCGCGCCGTGGCAGCTGCGGATCGGGGGCATTCGGGGCTTCCATACGCCCCGGTTTGGAATCCGGGGCCGTCGCTACTAAGCTAGGTGCCTCGCCATTATGCCAGCCACCGGGAACCGCCCATGAGCACCGCCCGTCGCGTCGCCGTCCTCGGCGGCGTCCGCATTCCCTTCTGCAAGAACAACACCGCCTACTTCGACGTCGGCAACCTCGGGCTGTCGATCAAGACGCTGGGCGCCCTGGTGGAGAAGTTCGGCTTGCAAGGCGAGGTGCTCGGCGAGGTGGCGATGGGCGCGGTGCTCAAGCACAGCTCGGACTGGAACCTCGGCCGCGAGGCGCTGCTGTCCTCGGGCCTGTCGCCGCTCACGCCCGGCATCACCCTGCAGCGCGCCTGCGGCACCGGCCTGGACACCGTCATCACCGTCGCCAACAAGATCGCGCTCGGGCAGATCGAGGCCGGCATCGGCGGCGGCAGCGACACCACCTCCGACGTGCCGATCGCGGTCAACCCGAAGCTGCGCCGGCGCCTGTTGAACATGAACATGGCGCGCACGCTCGGTGCGCGCATCTCCGCCGCGCTCAAGGGCTTTTCCTTCCGCGAGTTCAAGCCCGAGTTCCCAGGCGTCGGCGAGCCGCGCACCGGCAAGAGCATGGGCGAGCATTGCGAGGCGATGGCCAAGGAGTGGAAGATCTCGCGCGCCGACCAGGACCAGCTCGCCTACGAATCGCACATGAAGGCGGCCGCCGCGTACGAACGCGGCTTCTTCAAGGACCTCGTCGTGCCCTTCCGCGGCCTGGAGCGCGACGGCATCCTGCGCGCCGACACGACGCTGGAAAAACTTGCCACGCTCAAGCCGGCCTTCGACAAGAGTTCCGGCCAGGGCACGCTGACCGCGGGCAACTCCACGAACCTTTCCGACGGCGCCTCGGCCGCGCTGCTGGCGTCCGAGGACTGGGCGCGCGCGCACAACCGCGAAGTGCAGGCCTGGCTGGTGGACGCGCAAGTCGCGGCGGTGGACTTCGAGCATGGCGAGGGCCTGCTGATGGCGCCGACGGTGGCGGTGGCGCAGTTGCTGCAGCGCCGCGGGCTCACCCTGCAGGATTTCGATTTCTACGAGATCCATGAGGCTTTCGCCGCGCAGGTCCTGTGCACGCTCAAGGCCTGGGAGTCGGACGACTACTGCCGCAATCGGCTCGGCCTGCCCGGCGCGCTGGGCTCGATCGATCGCGCGAAGCTCAACGTCGTCGGCTCCTCGCTGGCGGT
>CBININ010000058.1:0-10231 GCA_966250755.1 uncultured Gammaproteobacteria bacterium
CGCCGGCGTCGGTGTGGATCTTGGCGTTGACGTCGGCGATGCGGCCGGCGAGCGACACCGATTCCGAGCCCGAGTTAAGGCACAGGAAGCGCGGGTAAGGGCAGCCGCCGCGGGTGTGGCCGATCTCGGCGCGCAGCGCTCGGCTGGCGCGCAGCTGCGAGAGCGAGGGCGACATGACGTTGGCCATCACCTGCGGCTTGGCCATCACCTCGAGCACCCTGGCCGGCGTGTGGCCGAAGCCGAGCATGCCGTAGCCGCCCGAGTCGTGCAGCACGCGGCCCTTGAGCGTGATCACCCACGGCCCGCGCGCGGCGATCGCCACGTAGGGGTTGACGGCGTCGTCGGCGTAGAAGTTGATGAAGCCGGCCTGCACCGCCTCGATCTGCGCCTGCTCGTCCATGTCCACGATCTCGCCGAACTCGGCGACGAGGGCGGGGAACATCTCGGCGGCGGCCTGCGCCGCGGCCTTGAGCTCGGGGAAGCGCTCGCCCAGGCGGTCGACGGTGGCGTCGTCCAGGCCAAGGGTGCGGACGGTGCCGGCGCGGGAGCGCAACGGAGCGAGCAGGGCAGTGGTGGTCATGGCGTGTCTCCGGTAAGCGGCAATTTTAACATGCGGGTTTCGGCGTTATAACCCCCAAAAACCCGGCAAAAACCGTGATTCCGTGCTGACAGGGCCGTCGCGGCGGCTACAATGGCGCCCCTCTGCCAGCCTCGGCGACACGCGCTTGCTGCGTTCCGACTTTCATTTCGACCTCCCGCCCGAGCTGATCGCGCAGGCGCCGCTGCCCGAGCGCTCGGCCAGCCGCATGCTGGTGCAGCCGCCGGCGCCGGCGCCCTTCGCCGACCGCGGCGTGCGCGACCTGCCGGAGTACCTGCGCGCCGGGGACCTGATGGTGTTCAACGACACCCGCGTGATCCCCGCGCGCCTGTTCGGCGTGAAGGACAGTGGCGGCCGCGTCGAGGTGCTGGTCGAGCGTCTGTTCCCGGGCAACGCGGTGCTGGCGCAGGTGCGCGCGAGCAAGCCGCCGAAAACCGGCTCGGGGATCGTGCTGGAGGAAGGCTCGCGGCTGCGGGTACTCGGCCGCGAGGGCGCGTTCTACCGCCTGCGCCTGGATGGCGACGAGCCGATCGAGGCCATGCTCGATCGCGCCGGCCGCATGCCCTTGCCGCCCTACATCGCGCGCGAGGCCGAGGCCGCCGACAGCGAGCGCTACCAGACGGTGTTCGCGAAGCATCGCGGCGCGGTGGCCGCGCCGACCGCGGGACTGCATTTCGACGAAGCCTTGCTCGGGCGCTTGCGTGACATCGGCGTGCACTTCGGCCACGTCACCCTGCATGTCGGCGCCGGCACCTTCCAGCCGATGCGCAGCGAGCGCCTCGACGAGCACGTGATGCACCAGGAATGGTTGCGCGTGGATGCCGCGCTGTGCGAGCAGGTGCGGGCGACCCGCGCCGCCGGCGGCCGCATTGTCGCCGTGGGCACCACCGTCGTGCGGGCGCTGGAGACCGCGTCGGCTTCCGGCGAAGTCCAGCCCTTCGAGGGCGAGACCCGCATCTTCATCCACCCGCCGAAGAAGCTGCGCTCGGCGGACCTGCTGCTGACCAACTTCCACCTGCCCGAGAGCACGCTGCTCATGCTGGTGTCGGCGTTCTCCGGCCGCGAGCGCATCCTGGCGGCCTACGCGCACGCCGTGCGCGAGCGCTACCGCTTCTTCTCCTACGGCGATGCGATGCTGCTCTACCCGGAGGCCGCATGAGCCGCATGAGCTTCACCCGCCTTGGCCAGGATGGCATGGCCCGCCGCGGCCGCATCGACTTCCCGCGCGGCAGCATCCAGACGCCGGCCTTCATGCCGGTGGGCACCTATGGCTCGGTGAAGGCGATGAAGCCGACCGACCTGCTCGACATCGGCGCGGAGATCATCCTCGGCAACACCTTCCACCTGTACCTGAGGCCGGGGCTGGAAGTGATCGAGGCGCACGGCGGACTGCATCGCTTCACCGGCTGGGACAAGCCGATCCTCACCGACTCCGGCGGCTTCCAGGTCTGGTCGCTGGCCAAGCGCCGCAAGATCACCGAGCAGGGCGTGACCTTCGCCTCGCCGACGGATGGCGCGAAGGTCTTCCTCGGCCCGGAGGAGAGCATGCGCATCCAGCGCGTGCTCGGGTCCGACATCGTGATGATCTTCGACGAGTGCACGCCGTACCCGGCCACCGAGCGGCAGGCGCGCGATTCGATGGAGCTTTCGCTGCGCTGGGCCGCGCGTTCCAAGGCGGCTCACGAGGGCAACGATGCAGCGCTGTTCGGCATCGTGCAGGGCGGTACCTTCCCGGACCTGCGCACGCGCTCGGCGGAGGGATTGCAGGCCATTGGCTTCGACGGCTACGCGGTCGGCGGCCTGGCGGTGGGCGAGCCCGCGCACGAGCGCGAGGCCACGCTGGAAGCGATCTGTCCGCAGCTGCCGGCTGACCGCCCGCGCTACCTGATGGGCGTGGGCAAGCCCGAGGACATCGTCGAGGCGGTGGCCCGCGGCATCGACATGTTCGATTGCGTGATGCCGACCCGCAACGCGCGCAACGGCCATTACTTCACCCGCTTCGGCCAGGTCCGCATCCGCAACGCGCGCTACGAGAAGGACCTGCGGCCGATCGAACCCGGCTGCAGCTGCCATGCCTGCGCCAGCGGTTTCACCCGCGGCTACCTGCGCCACCTGGACCGCTGCAACGAGATCCTTGCCTCGATGCTGGCCACCATCCACAACCTGCACTACTACCAGCAGCTGATGCGCGAAATCCGCGAGGCGATCGAGGGCGGGCGCTTCGAGGCCTTCCGCCGCGACTTCTACGCCGCCCGTGCCGAGGGCGCCGACGCCCCTGCCTGAGGCCGCGCGGGGCGGGCGGGCAGGGTGGTTTTGGGGCCGCTGCCGCCCCTGTGGCATAATCGCGCGCTTTGACGACCCCTACGGACGACCCGCCATGTCCCTGCTGGACCTGATCATTTCCCCCGCCGCGGCCCAGGCCGCCCCCGGCGCCGCCCAGCCCGGCGGACTCGGCTCCCTGCTGCTGCCGCTGGTGTTCATCGGCCTGATGTTCTTCCTGATGATCCGCCCGCAGATGAAGCGCGCCAAGGAGCATCGCGAGCTGATCGCCAAGCTGGCCAAGGGCGACGAAGTCATCACCAACGGCGGCATCGCCGGCCGCATCGAGGACCTCGGCGAGGCCTTCGTGACCGTGGAAATCGCCGACGGCGTGCGCGTCAAGCTGCAGCGCGCGGCCATCGCCGCGGTCCTGCCCAAGGGCACGTTGAAGTCGGCCTGAACCGGCCCCATCCGTAACTCCACCGGCCCCGCGGGGCCCTGGCGGCGCATCCCATGCTCGAATATCCCCGTTGGAAGTTGGCGATCATCGCGATCGTCCTGTTCCTCTCCGCGCTCTACTCCCTGCCCAACCTGTATCCGAAGGACCCGGCCGTGCAGGTGTCCGCCAACCGCGGCGCGGTGGTGGACGCGGCGCTCAAGACGCGGGTCGAGGGCATCCTCAAGGCCGGCGGCGTGGCCTGGACGCGCTCGGAGATCGACGACGGCAAGCTGGTGGTGCGCGTCGGCAACGCCGACGTGCAGGCCAAGGCTTCCAACCTGGTGCGTCCCGAACTGGGCAGCGGCTACACCGTCGCGCTGAACCTGGCCACCAACGTGCCCGATTGGCTGCAGAAGATCGGCGGCAAGCCGATGTCGCTGGGCCTGGACCTGCAGGGCGGCGTGCACTTCCTGATGGAGGTGGACGAGCGCGCGGCGCTGGTCAAGCGCACCGAGGGCTTCACCGACCAGGTCCGCGGCGCGCTGCGCGAGGCCAACATCAGCTACACCAACGTCGAGCGCGACAGCCAGGGCATCCTGATCCAGCTGGCGAATGCCGCCGACGCCAACAAGGCCCGCGCTCGCATCGCCACCGCCGCCCCGGACCTGCAGGTGGTCGCGGTCGATGGGCAGCCGGATGCCTTGCGCGCCAGCATCCCCTCCACCGTGGTCAAGACCATCGTGGACCAGGCGATCGAGCAGAACATGACCACCCTGCGCAATCGCATCAACGCGCTGGGCGTGGCCGAGCCGCAGGTGTCGCGCCAGGGCCAGAGCCGCATCGTGGTGCTGATCCCCGGCCTGCAGGACCCGACCGAGGCCAAGAAGCTGATCGGCGCCACCGCGACGCTCGAGTACCGCGCCGTCACCGGCCAGGGCAGCGCGGCCTACACCGCGCGCGACACCGGCCGCGTGCCACCGGATTCGCGGCTGTATTTCATGCGCGACCTCGGCCCTGACGGCAAGCCGGTGCCGATCCTGCTCAACAAGCGCACCATCGTCACCGGCGACCAGCTGGTGGCGGCCACCGCCTTCCTGGATTCGCAGAGCTCAGGAACGCCGGCGGTCTCGGTGCAGCTCAACAAGGCCGGCGGCGACCGCATGTTCAAGTACACCCAGGACAACGTCGGCAAGCCGATGGCCGCGGTGTACATCGAGACGATTCCGGACCTGAAGGTCGTCAACGGCCAGGAAGTGCGGACCTCGCGCGTCAGCGAGGAGGTCATCAACGCCGCCACGGTGCAGGGCGTCTTCGGTCCCAATTTCCAGACCACCGGCCTGTCGAGCATGGAGGAGGCCAACAGCCTCGCCCTGCTGCTGCGCGCCGGCTCGCTGGCCGCGCCGATGCTGATCGTGCAGGAGCGCATCATCGGTCCGAGCCTCGGCGCCGAGAACGTGCAGCGCGGCACCCAGGCGGTGCTGTACTCCTTCCTGTTCGTGCTGGTGTTCTTCCTCTTCTACTACAAGATGTTCGGCATCGTCACGAACGTTGCATTGCTTCTCAACCTGCTGATCGTCATCGCCTTCATGTCGGCCATCGGCGCGACCATGAGCCTGCCCGGCCTGGCCGGCATCGCGCTGACCGTCGGCATGTCGGTGGACGCGAACGTGCTGATCAACGAACGCATCCGCGAGGAGTTGCGATTGGGCAACACCCCGCTGTCGAGCATCGCCGCGGGTTACGACAAGGCCGCCGGCACGATCGCCGACGCCAACGTCACCGCCTTGCTCGGCGGCATCGCCATGGCGGCCTTCGGCTCGGGCCCCATCAAGGGCTTCGGCATCACCCTCATCATCGGCATCCTCAGCTCGATGTACACGGCCGTTTCGGTCTCGCGCGGCGTCGCCACCCTGATGTACGGGCACCGGCGCAAGCTGACCAAGATCGCCATCTGACCCGGGAGCCGGCACGTGGAATTGTTTCCGTCCAACAGCAACTTCAACTTCATGCGCGCCCGCAAGGTGTCGCTGTCGCTGGCCTTCCTGATCATGGTCGTCGCCATCGGCGCGATGATCGGCAAGGGCTTCAACTACGCGCTCGACTTCACCGGCGGCACCGTCGCCGAGCTGCGCTTCCAGACCCCGGTCGAGGCCGAGCCGGTGCGCAAGAGCCTGGAAGCCGCCGGCTTCGACAACGCGGTGGTGCAGACCTTCGGCGCCGGCAGCGACCTGTCGGTGCGGCTCAAGCCGCGACCGGGTGACGGCGACGCAGCCGCCAGCGGCCAGGCCATCGCCACCGCCGCCAGCCAACCGGACAACCCGGCCAAGCTGGTGCGCAGCGAGTCGGTCGGCCCGCAGGTGGGCAAGGAACTGGCCATCAACGGCCTGTACGCCGCCATCTTCGTGGTGCTCGGCTTCCTCATCTATGTGTGGGTGCGCTTCGAGTTCAAGTTCGCGGTCGCCGCGCTGGTCACCACCCTGCATGACGTGGTGCTGGTGGCCGGCTGGTTCGCCATCACCGGCCACGAGTTCGACCTGACCGTGCTGGCCGGCGTCTTGTCGGTGATGGGCTACTCGATCAACGACACCATCGTGGTCTTCGACCGCGTCCGCGAGAACTTCCGCACCCTGCACAAGCTCAGCCCGATCGAGGTGCTCAACCGCTCGATCAACCAGACTCTTTCGCGCACGATCATCACCTCGTTCGTGGCCTTGCTGACGGTACTGGCGCTGTACCTGTACGGCGGTGCATCGCTGCGCGGCATGGCCGAGTCGCAGATCATCGGCATCGTGTTCGGCACGCTGTCCTCGATCTTCGTGGCCTGCCCGCTGCTCAACTGGCTGGGCGCGAACAAGCAGGACCTGATGCCCCGCCTGCGCGACGACGCGGAACTCGCGCGCCGTCCCTGAGACCCCGGGCCTGCTTGGCAAGGCTGGGGACTGGGGTGAGCCCAGTACCCGAGGGCGGGAGCGCCGGCCATGGGCCCCCAGTCGGGTGCGGCCGGCCATCCCTGGCCGGCCTCCAGTGCGAACCCCAGTCCCCATCCTCGCCGGGCGCAGGCGCGCGACTTCGCATGGCCGCCGCGCGAATTCGCTGAAGAAGTTGGATGAAAAGCACGAGCGCGCCGCGCATTGCTTGACCGCTTCCATTCCCTGGAGTGAAACAGTCGGTCACCGCGATTGGTGATGGCGTGGCAGGGGGTTCGCGGAGGAGGGCGGCCAGGGATGGCCGCCCGGGCGGGACACGGCTGGCAGGACGCGGCTTGCCGAGTAACGACCGGAGCGAACCCCCAGCCGCGGCAGCGCCAAGCGCGGCGCCAACCGACTAATTGAACGCGTTCGCGTAGCCGGACTGGACGATGGACTTCTGCAGCACGTCGCAGAGCTTGAGGTTGGCGGCGACGACCTGGCCGCCATCGAGCAGCTTCTCGCCGCGACCGCGGAAATCGCAGACGCGGCCGCCGGCTTCGCGCACCAGCAGGATGCCGGCGGCGATGTCCCAGGCCTTCACGCCGGCCTCGAAATAGCCGTCCACGCGGCCCGCGGCCACGTAAGCCAAATCGAGCGCGGCCGAGCCGGTGCGGCGGAAATCCTCGGCCTCGCCGAGCATGCCCTGCAGCGCCGCCATCTGCGGCGCCACCCGCGCGCGCTCGCGCGGCGGGAAACCGGTGATCAGCATGGCGCCGGTCATGTCCTTGCGCTCGGCGACGCGGATCTTCTTGTCGTTCAGCGTGGCGCCGGCGCCCTTGCTGGCACTGTAGATTTCGTTGCGGAGCGGGTCGAAGATCACCGCGTCGGTCGGTTCCCCGTTCTCGACCAGCGCGATGGACACGCAGAAGTGGGGGATGCCGTGCAAATAGTTCGACGTGCCATCCAGGGGATCGATGACGAAGGTCTGGCGGCCCCGGCCCATCACGCCGGACTCCTCGGCCAGGAAGGCCGCGTCCGGGTAGGCGCGCTTGAGCTCGCGGATGATCTCGGCCTCGGCCAGCTGGTCCACTTCGCTGGCGTAGTCCTGGCGACCCTTCTCGAACACGCTCAGGCTCTCGAGCTTGCCCATGTGGCGCAGCAGTACCGTTCCCGCCTGGCGGGCGGCCTTGACCATCACGTTGACGACGGGCTTTTGCATCCGGTCATTATAGCATTCGGGTCGTCGGCCCCCGGCGGCCGCGCGGTAGACTGCGCGCATGGCGTCGAACCCCGCACCCCGCATCGTCCTCGTCGGCACCCAGCATCCCGGCAACATCGGCTCGGCCGCGCGGGCGATGAAGACCATGGGCCTGCACGAGCTTGCCCTGGTCGCGCCGGAGCGTTTCCCGGACCCGGAGGCCTTCGCGCTGTCCGCTGGCGCCAGCGATGTACTGGACGAGTCGGCCGTGCATGCCAGCCTCGGCGAGGCCTTGGCCGATTGCCGCCTGGTGATCGCCACGACGGCGCGCCAGCGCAGCGTGCCGATGCCGGAACTGTCGCCGGGCGAAGCGGCCGTCCGCCTGCTGGAGGCAGCGGCGGACGGCCCCGTGGCGCTGGTGTTCGGGCGCGAGCGCACGGGCCTGGAGAACGGCGAACTGCAGTTGTGCCATGCGGCGGTCTGCATCCCCGCCAACCCGGCCTACAGCTCGCTCAACCTCGCGCAGGCGGTGCAGGTGCTTTGCTACGAATGGCGGATGGCCTGGCTGGCGTCGCAGCCGCGTCCGGCGCAGCCGCGCGAGGACGACGAACCACCGGCCACGCACGCTGAACTCGAGGGTTTCTTCGCGCACCTGGGCGGCTTCATGGACGAGATCGATTTCCACAAGGGCAAGGACCCGGCGGTGGTCACCCAACGCCTGCGCCGCCTGTTCCTGCGGGCCGCTCCGGACGCGCGCGAATTGCGGATCCTGCGCGGGCTGCTGTCCGACACCCAGCGTCTCTTGCGCCGGCGATGAATGCGGCCGGCGCACCCGCTGGTTTATGCTTGGCGGCGACGGGGCGTCGGTCGGAGCAGTGAAGCGGTGATCACCACGGCAGGCAACTTCCTGCGCAGCCTGCGCGGGCAACTGGTTTCGGCCCTGCTGGCCCTGCTGCTGGTCCTGCTCGTCCTGTTCGCCGGGTTCTGGGCGATGGAGCACCGCAACCACGAGCGCGTGGAAGCGCTGTCGGCGCAGGCACTGGACGAACTCGCGCGGGCCGACCTGGCCCGCCGCGGCCGCGGCATCGCCATGCACCTGGCCTCGTCCCTGTCGGCGCCGCTGGCGGTCGCCGACGCGCCCGCGGTCGCCGCACGCACGGCGGCGACCCGCGACTTGCCCGAAGTCCGCTACGTACTCGTGTTCGACGCGTCCGGCCGAATCGTCGATGCCGGCGACGCACGCCAGCTGGGCCAGGCCATGGACGATCCGCTGGCGGAGCCGGCCTTGCGCGCCACTTCGGCGAGCCTGCAATGGAGCGGCCGCATGCTCGACATCGCCGCGCCGGTGATGGCCGGCGGCCGCAAGCTCGGCGGCGTGCGCGTGGGCTTGGTGGGCGGCCCCGTGCCCGAGGCGCAGCGCGCCATCCTCACGCCGGTGATGCGCCACCTGGAGGAGGCCAGTCGCTTCCACCACCAGTGGACGATGGCCCTGCTGGTGTTGCTGGGCGCGATGGGGGGCTTCCTGGTCTGGTTGCTCGACTCGCGCGTGTTTGGTCCGATCCGCCGGCTGGCGCGGGTGATGCACGAGGACCGCCCGGGCGCCGCGCCGCCGCCGGCCGAGGACTCCGCGCGCCGCGACGAAGTCGGTGAACTGATCCGTGCCTTCGTGCGGATGCGCGAGGGCATGGCCAAGCACGACCGCGACATCCGCCGCATGGCCTACACCGACCCCCTCACCGGCCTGGCCAACCGCCTGAGCTTCCGCGAGCTGCTCGACGACCGGCTGCTGACCCTGCACGGCAGCGGAGGCGAACTTGCGTTGCTGTTCGTGGACCTGGACGACTTCAAGCGAGTCAACGACACCCTCGGCCACGAGGCCGGCGACGAGGTGCTCAGCCAGCTGTCGGCACGCCTGCGGCTCACGCTCGAGCGCCTGGGCGCGGAGAACGCGGACATCGCCCGCTTCGGTGGCGACGAATTCATCGTGCTGTACATGGCCGAGGACATCCGCGCCGCCTCGGCGCGCCTGGCCGAGGCGCTGATCGAGGAGATCCAGCGGCCGCTGGTGCTCAACGGGCGGCAGGTCTTCCTGGGGGCGTCGGTCGGCATCACCATGTTTCCCTTCGACGCCTACCATGCCGGCCAGCTGCTCAAGAACGCCGACATCGCGATGTACCAGGCCAAGGTCGCGGGCAAGAACTGCTACCGCTTCTACTCGCGGGCGATGGACCAGGCGGTCGAGCGCCGCGTGCAGCTCGAGCAGGACCTGCGCGGTGCCTGGGAGCGCGGGGAGCTCAGCGTCGCCTACCAGCCGATCTACGGCCTGGCCGGCGCGCGCATCCGCGGCGCCGAGGCCTTGCTGCGCTGGAACCACCCGCAACTGGGCATGGTGCCGCCCTCGGTGTTCATCGAGGTCGCCGAGCAGAGCGGGCTGATCGAGGCGCTCGGCCGCAACGTGCTCGAGCGCGCCTGCAGCGACGCCTCCCGCTGGCGCACCGCCGAGGGCGACGCGCCCTTCGTCTCGGTCAACATCTCGCCGCGCCAGTTGCGCAGCGGCGAATTGCCCGACGTGGTCGGCAGCGCGCTGCGCAACTCCGGCCTGCGCCCCGAGCAGCTGCACCTGGAACTGACCGAGACCGCGGTGCTGGTGGACGAAGGCCAGGCCAGCGCGCTGCTCTCGCGCGTGCGCGGCACCGGCGTCAAGGTGTGGCTGGACGACTTCGGCACCGGCTTCTCCGGCCTCAGCCACCTGCGCCGCGTGCCGGTGGACGGGGTCAAGATCGATCGCAGCTTCGTCGCCGACGTGCTGCGCGATCCCGACGACCTCG